>DRKG01000001.1 GCA_011051855.1 bacterium
ACAGCGGGCCGACCAGCGCGATCTGCACCCAGACGGGGTAGGCGGCGACGGCCATGGCGATGGCGACGGCCGGCGCAAACGACAGCACCGTCGCGGTCGCGACCAGCGGATAGCCGCGGCCGCTCCGCCGCACGGCGCGCAGCAGGAATACCGGCGACATCGCCCGCAGATCGCGCCGCACGTGGCGCAGCGCGAACGCCAGCGGCGCCAGCAGCACGGAGATCCCCAGCCCCGGCAGGATCGAGAGCCAGGAGGCGCCGGCGACCAGCAGCAGCGCCGGCGGGCCGAAGAACGAGCCCGCGATCAGCACGAGGTCGAGCGCGAAATCCCGTGCGCCGCGCACCAGCCGGCCGAACTCCGGGAGCTCGGGAACGTCGCCCTCGCCCTGGCTGCTGTGGCTGAGGATCTCGTGGCCCATGCCGGCGACTACGGTCAGCACGCAGAGCCCGGGCAGTGCCGCGATCGCGGTCAGCAGCAGTGGTGACGAGCCCGCGGTGAGCAAGCCGCCGACTCCGACCACCAGCGGGAACGCCAGCACCGTCGTCAGCACGAGCCAGGGCATGTGCTGGTGGAACAGGTACTGCGCCGCGTCGAGCAGGTGGTCACCGACGCCGGGGTCGTCGACCGCCGCCGTGCGGGTCGCCTGGCCGCGCGCTTTCCCGGTTCCGGCATCGCTGGCTGCCGGCGCCGCGGTAGGAGGCGTGGAGGGCGCGCGCGTCGCGTCGTCGGTAGGGCCCTGCCCGGCCGCCTTGCCGGCGCGGCGGATCTCGCCCTCGATGCGGCTGCGGCGCGCATGGCTGCGGATGCCGTCGAGACAATGCAGTGCTTCGCCGCGGTTGCCGAGTTGCAGGCAGACGCGGGCGAGTTCGCACCACACGTCGTCCGAGTCGAGGCCGCGTTCGATGGCGCGATGAAGGCTGGCGTAGCGTTGTTGTGGTGAGCCACCGAAGGGGGTGGCATGGCTCTCTAGTTGCACGGGCATCTCCTTGTCCCTGTTGAAGAACGGGACACTCAGGCAATCCCGGATCGACACCGGCGGGCCATCGCTTGATCGCGCGGTCTCGGGGTGGGACACGGCGGTGCGGCGGATCGGCTGAAGGCGCGCGCCGCAAGCGCCGATAGCACCGGCCAGAGGCCACCGTCATGCGCATCGCCACCCCCCACATCGTGATCGCCGGCGTGCTGCTCTGCGCCGGGATCGTTGCCCAGAACGACACCGTGCCCGCGACCTTGAACGGCGTCGAGGGCGGCAGCGGCACCGGCATCCCGTTCGGCTCGAACCTGTCGTGCCGCTACCAGTGCATCTACGACGCCGAAGAACTGCCGTGGACCGGGCCGCGTGCGATCTCGGGAATCCGCATCCGTCCCGACTTCAACAACGGGGCGGCGACCAGCGCCAAGGGCTTCTTGCAGTTGTCGGTGTTGATGTCGACGACGTCGCGCGACTCCTCCACGATGAGCGCCACCTTCGACGACAACTACGGCACCGACGCCATGTGGGTGGCCGAGGATCTGATCGTGATGCTGCCGGCGCAGCCGGTGACGACGACGTCGCCGCGTCCGGCGAACATCGATCTGCCGTTCACCAACCTGTGGGTCTACGGCCTGACGCCGGCGACGACCGGCCTGCCGGCGCCGGACAACCTGCTGGTCGAGATCTGGATCAAGTACCAGCCGAGCGGTTCCTACCGCGTCGACAACCTCGGTAGCTGCACGGCGCCGGTGTCGACCTTCGGCCTCGTCGGCCCGCAGTGCGCGATCCCCGATCCGAACAACCCCGGCAGCAACCTGCCCCCGATCGATCTGTCCGGCGACACGTCGATGCTGGCCGGCAGCAACTACACCTGGAGGATCTCGAACGCGCAGCCGTCGATGCCGTTCATGCTGCTGCTGAACCTGACCGACCAGGGCACGCTGTTCGGCAACCCGAGTTGGGCTCTGCCATACCCGTTGTTCGATCCGGCGAACCCGTCCTTGCCGTCGCCGGCATTCGCGTTCCTGAACTATGCGGCGCCGGACTGCTACCTGAACGTGTTGCCCACGGTCGTGCTCGGCAGCACGACCGACCAGAACGGTGACGGCCAGGTGACGGCGGCGATCCCGCCGGGACGACAGAACGTCGGCGGCACCTATTACGCGCAGGCGTTGGCGTTCGCGCCGACGGCGAACCCGCTGTTCTTCATTTCGTCGCAGGGGCGTTCGACCACCATCTGCGGCCCACTCGGGGTGACCCGGGTCTACAAGTTCTACAACACCAATGGCAACCCGCTGACGGCGCCGCCGAGCGTCGGCACGCGTTCGGCCGGCGTCGGGCTGGTCCTCGACGTCTACTGATCCACGGCGTGGCGGCTTGCCCCGCGGACCTTCGCGGCCGACACTGGTCGCCCCGATGAAGGTCCTGCTCTGCCGCCCTCGAGGCTTCTGCGCCGGTGTCGATCGCGCGATCGAAACGGTCGAACGTGCGCTCGCGAAGTTCGGCCGCCCGGTCTACGTGCGCCACGAGATCGTGCACAACCAGGTCGTCGTGCGCGATCTCGAGCACAAGGGCGCGGTGTTCGTCGAGGATCTGTCGACGGTGCCGCCGGGCAGCCACGTGATCTTCAGTGCGCACGGCGTCGCCCCGGAGGTGTTCGACCAAGCCGAGCGCTACAACCTGCACGCGATCGACGCGACCTGTCCGCTGGTCACCAAGGTGCATGTCGAGGCGCGTCGGTTCGCGGCGCGCGACTTCACCATCCTGCTGATCGGCCATGCCGATCACGTCGAGGTCGAAGGTGTCGTCGGCGAAGCGCCCGATCGCACGCTGGTGGTCGCGTCGGTCGAGGAAGCCGAACGGGTCGAGGTGCCCGACCCGACGCGCGTCGGCGTCTTGACCCAGACCACGTTGAGCGTCGACGAGGCGATGGCGGTGATGAAGGTGCTGCAGCGGCGCTTCCCGGCGCTGACGACGCCGCGCAAGGAAGACATCTGCTACGCGACGACCAATCGGCAAAGCGCGGTCAAGCAATTGCGCGGCAAGGTCGACCTGTGGCTGGTGATCGGCGATCCGATGAGCAGCAACAGCAACCGCCTGCGCGAGATCGGCGCCGACTCGGGTGTGCCCGCGCACCTCGTGCTCGGCCCCGAAGAGCTCGACGACGCGTGGTTCGAGGGCGTGCGCACGGTGGGGCTCACGTCCGGCGCGAGCACCCCGGAGAGCAGTGTCGCCTCGGTCGTCGCGCACCTGCGCACGCTCGGCGCGACCTCGGTCGAGGAGGTCGACGGCATCCCCGAGGCGATCGAGTTCAGCCTGCCGCTGCCGCTGCGCACCTGAGCGATGCGCGTCGCGCTGTGCCAGATCGACACCACCGTCGGTGACTTCGACGGCAACGTGCAGCGCATCGTCGCGGCGGCGACGCGCGCGTTGGCCGCGGGGGCCCGGCTGGCGGTGTTTCCAGAACTCGCGGTGTGTGGTTATCCGGCCGAGGATCTGCTGCTGCGGCGCGCGTTCCTGGCCGCGCACGATCGCGCGCTGCGCGATCTGGCCCACCGCGTTCCCGCCGGCGTCGACGTGCTGGTCGGCTGCCTCGAGGCCAATGAGGACGCCGAATGCACCGGCGGCCGGGCGCTGCACAACGCGGTTGCGCGGGTCTCAGAGGGGCGGTGTCGGATCGTCGCGCGCAAGTCTCTGCTGCCGACCTACGACGTGTTCGACGAGTCGCGCTACTTCGAACCGTGCACGCAGCCGGAGCAGAACGTGTTCGACGTCGACGGCATGAAGGTCGGCGCCGTCGTCTGCGAGGACGGCTGGAACGACGAGCAGTTCTTCGGTCGACGCGTCTACGCGGTCGATCCCGTCGAACGGGTCGTCGCCGCCGGTGCGCAACTGGTCGTGAACCTCAGCGCCAGTCCGTGGGCGCGCGGTCGGCAGTCGTTCCGCACGCGCATGGTGATGGCGGCGGCGAAGCGCCACGGCGTGCCGATGGTCTACGTCAACCAGGTCGGCGGCGACGTCGAGCTGCAGTTCGACGGGGGTTCGATCGCTTGCACCGCCGACGGCATCGCCGCGCAGCCGGTCGCGTTCGCCGAGCACGTCGAGGTCGTCGACACCGACGAACCGTGGACCGGGCGTTTGACCGAACCGCCGTTGGTCGCGATGCAGCACGCCGCGTGCGTGCAAGGCATCCGCGCCTACGTGCGCAAGTTCGGCTTCGAGAAGGTCGTGCTCGGTCTGTCGGGCGGCATCGATTCGGCGCTGGTGGCGACGCTCGCCGTCGACGCGCTCGGCGCCGACCACGTCACCGGCATCGCGATGCCGTCGCACTATTCGAGCGAGCACAGCCTCGTCGACGCGCGCGCTCTCGCCGACAACCTGGGTATCGCGTTCCACGTGCTGCCGATCGCGACGCTGCAGGATGCGTTCGCGGCGACGCTCGAACCCGTGTTCGTCGGCACGACGCCGGGCGTCGCCGAGGAGAACGTGCAGTCGCGGGCGCGCGGTGTGTTGCTGATGGCGTTCGCCAACAAGCACGGGGCGCTGCTGCTGACGACCGGCAACAAGAGCGAGTGCGCGGTCGGCTACTGCACGCTCTACGGCGACACCAACGGCGCGCTCGCACCGATCGCCGACCTGTGGAAGACCGAGGTGTGGGCGATGAGTCGCTGGTTGAATCGTGACGGCGAACGCATCCCGGTGCGTTCGATCGAGAAGCCGCCGAGCGCCGAGCTGCGCCCCGATCAGCTCGACACCGACAGTCTGCCCGACTACGAGCGGCTCGACCCGGTGCTGCGCTGCCTGGTCGAGGACGAGTTGTCGGTCGCGGCCACCGCCGAGCGCACCGGCATGGCCACCGACGAAGTGGCGCGGCTGTTCCGGCTGGTGCAGAACAGCGAGTGGAAGCGTTACCAGTATCCGCCGACGCTGCGGCTGACCGACCGGTGCTGGCGGGGGCGGCGCATGCCGGTCAGCCACCGTTACCGCGAGCGTTGACCGCCGCGCTCAGTCGCGCCGCTGCTTGCCGCCGAACAACTCGTTCAGGCCCTTTTCGAGCAGGTTCTTGCCTTCGTTCTGCAACAGCTTCGAGGCGATGTCGCCGAGTTCCGGCAGTTCGAGCGACGGGGCTTCGAGCGAACCCTTGAGGCGGGTGGCCGGCAGCGAACCGCCGAGCGCCTTCAGCACCTTCTCGCCGTCTCTCTCGCCGCGCAGCAGAGGGGTCAGGTCGATGGTGTAATCGAGGGCGCCGGCCAGCGTGGTGGTGCCGCTCAGCCCGATCGACTTGCCCGAGGTCTGCCATTCGGACCGCTGGGACTCGACCGTGCCCTTGGCGAACGAGAACGGTGCGGTGAACGATGCGATTTCGAGCCGGCCGTCCTTGGCGACCGGTGCCGCGCTCTTGCCCAACGGGCCGAGCGGCGCGAGCAACCCGCCGAGTTCGGTCGCCGGCGCGAATGCGGTGTCGGTCAGGCCGAGCGTGCCCTTGCCCTGCCAGTCGTCGAGCCAGGTGACCCACTCCTGGCCCTCGCGCATCATCGCCGGGCCGTCGAGGCTGAGTTCGAGTCCGACCGTGCCGACGACGTCGGCGACGTCGGCGTCGAGACCCGCGAACAGAGGCATCGCGTAGCGCAGCCATTGCGTGGTGCCGCCGTCGAGTTTGCCGCCGTTCCATTGCAGGGCGATCTTGGCCGGCAGGCGGTCGAGGTCGGTGAGGTCGACCGCGATGTTCGCCACCAGCGAGCCGTCGTCGAGCAGTGTCGATTCGGTGGTCGCGAGCCGCAGCGCGCCGTCGGCGACCGAGGCGTCGATGCCGACGTTGCGCAGCGCGAAGCCGGCGATGTCGAGCGCGGTCAGTTGCA
>DRKG01000002.1 GCA_011051855.1 bacterium
GCCGCGGCGGCCGGATTGGTGCGCCCTCCGCGGCGGGCGCCCGACGAGCCGGTCAGGCCGCCTTGGACCTCGTCTTGGTCCAGGAACACCAGCGCCGCCACCTTCTTGCCGGAGAGGGCGCGCATCACGGCGAAGCGCGCGAAACGCTCCGCGCGGCCGCTGGCGTGCACCAGCGCGAACACCACCTTGCCCTCGGCGTCGACGGCGTCCATGCCTTCGATCTTCGGCAGGCCGCGGCCGCGCATCGGCGGGACCTCGACGTGCAGCAACAGCACCTCGCCCTGCACGTCGGTGTCGTCACCGACCCGGCCGAGCAGGCGTTCCTCGGGCACCGCCCAGAGCGTCTTTCCGCCCTTCGAGAACGTCACCTGGGCGCGCTTGACCGCGGTGCGCGTCCACGGCATGTGCTGGAAGTAGCTGCCGTCCTGCCCGCGCGCTTCGAGTCCGAGGTCGGCGAAGTGGCCGGCGACGAACGCCGCCGCCTTGCCGTAACCGTCTTGGCCGGTGCCGCGGCCGCCGAACTCCGGCCCTGCGAGCGTGTGCAGCCACTTCTCGCACTGGGCGACGTCGACGCTGGCGGCACCGCGCTCGCGGTCGGGGGCGAGCGGGGGAAAGGCCCCGGTCGTGTCGTGCTGGGCTCCGGCGGTGCGGAGCAGACCGGCGAGCGCCAGCGCGGCGGTGGCGGCGACCAGTGGGATGCGAGAAGGTCGGGAGGGGATCATGGGGTGGTGGATGTGCACGGGAAACTCCGGGCGCCTGATACGGCCGGGACGGAGATCGTGCAGGAACGGTCCGCTTCTCCGCGAGCCAAAGTTGTGCCGCGTTTGTCGGTTGATCGGTTCGGAGGCGCCGACCTACGATGGCGCGTTCGTCGATGACCACTCCGCGCCTCGAAGAACTGCCCGTTCGCCGCCCGCGGCGACGCCTGCACCGGCGCTTGAAGGAAGTGCCGGTGCTGCCGAGCGTGGTCACGCTCGGAAACCTGTTCTTCGGCTTTCTGGCGGTGGCCAAGGTCGCCGACGCGCTGCGTCGCACCTCGCCGGGGGCCGCGTTCGCCGACGTGCTGCCCTACTTCGAGTTGGCGGCGATCCTGGTGTTCGTGGCGATGGTGTTCGATGCACTCGACGGTCGCGTCGCGCGCATGACCGGCCAGACCAGCAGCTTCGGCGCGCAGCTCGACAGCCTCGCCGACATGGTCACGTTCGGAGTGGTGCCGGCGTTCATCGCCAAGGTGTTGGTCGACTGGCACGCGCAGGCCGACGCCAACCGGTTGCTGCCGATCGGGCCCAAGCTGATCTACGCCGCTGCCGCGGTCTACGTGCTCGGGGCCGCGCTGCGCTTGGCGCGTTTCAACGTCGAGACCGGCGCCGACGAAGACGACCACCGCGAGTTCAAGGGCCTGCCGTCGCCGGCGGCGGCAGCGGTGGTGTGCGCGTTGGTGGCGATGTTCTGCACGCGCGGCAGCGAGTCGGCCCAGATCGGGCATTGGTTGCTGGCCGACCAGCACTACGACCGGATCGTCGTCATGCTGCCCGCGGTGCTGGCGCTGCTCGGGCTGCTGATGGTCAGCCGGGTGCCGTATCCGCACGCGGTGTTTGCGCTCGCCAAGGGGCGGCACAGCATGCCGGTGCTGGTCGGCGTGGTGATGTTGGTGGTGGTCGCCGCGATCGAATGGCAGTTGGCGCTGGTGACGTTGACGATCGGCTACGTCTGCTGGGGCCCCCTGCTCGGCCTCTACCGCCTGGTTACGCGCGGGCGCGTCGACGACGACGACGACGATGACGACCTGGACCTCGACGTGCCGGTGCGGCCGGCGCCGTCGCGCAACTGACCCGCGTGGAGACCGTCTACATCGCGCTCGGCAGCAACGTCGGGGACCGGCATGCGCACCTGCGCACGGCACTCGAACGGCTGGCTCTGGTGCCGGGCGTCGAGGTCGCGCGCGTGTCGCCGTGGCTCGAGACCGACTTCGTTGGCGATGGCCCGGCGCAGCCGCGCTTCCTCAACGGCGTCGCCGAGTTGCGCTCGGCACTGACGCCCGCAGCGCTGCACGCGGTGCTGCAGCAGCTCGAAGTGGCGGCCGGCCGTCGCCACCCGCACCCGCGGAACCACCCGCGCGAACTCGACCTGGACGTGTTGTTCTTCGGCGACCGGCGGATCGATACGCGCGCACTGCGGGTGCCGCACCCGCGCTGGCACGAGCGCGAGTTCGTGCTCCGGCCCCTGCGCGAACTCGGGCTCGATCCCGATGCGCTGCCGCGCTTTCGGGCGCCGACGCTGCTCGACCGTCGCGACGAACTGTTGGACTGTTGCGGCGAGTGGCTCGCCGGCGGGTGTACGATCGGTCTGGTGCCGACCATGGGCAGCCTGCACGAAGGCCACCGCAGCCTGATGGAAATCGCGCGCGACCAGTGCGACCGCGTGCTCGCGACGGTGTTCGTCAACCCGTTGCAGTTCGGCCCGAACGAGGACTTCGCCGCCTACCCGCGCGACCTCGACGGCGACCTCGCCGTGTGCCGCGACGCCGGGGTCGACGTGTTGTTCGCGCCGAGCCAGGAGCAGATGTTTCCGACCGACTTCGCGAGCCACGTCGCGGTCGGTCGCGAGGCCGAAGGCATGGAGGGGGCGTGTCGGCCGGGACACTTCGCCGGAGTCGCGACGGTGGTCGCGCGCTTGTTCGCGATGGTGCGGCCGCACCGCGCCTACTTCGGCGAGAAGGACGCGCAGCAACTGGCGGTGGTGCGGCGCATGACGCGCGAACTGGGCTTTCCGGTGCAGGTCGTGCCGTGCCCGATCGTGCGCGAACCGGACGGCCTCGCGCGGTCGAGCCGCAACGTCTACCTGTGCGCCGACGACCGGCGGGCGGCGAGGGTGCTGTATCGAGCGCTGACGAGTGCGCGCGAGCGCTTCCGGCAGGGCCTGCGCGATCGCGACCGGCTGCTGCAGCACGTGCGCGAGGTGCTGGCGGGCGAGCCGCGCTGCCAGGTGGACTACGTCGAGTTGCGTCGCGAAGGCGACCTCGCCGAACTGCCGCCCGGCGACGTCGCCGGCGGGCGGGTCCTGGTGGCGGGGCGGTTCACGGCCGGCGAACGGCCGGTGCGCCTGCTCGA
>DRKG01000003.1 GCA_011051855.1 bacterium
AACCCGTAGCTGGCGTTCTCGACGTTGCAGCCGACGAACGTGCGGCCGTCGTCGGTGCGCACCGCGGCGCCCACCAAGAACCGCGATGCCGGAGCATAGGCGTGCTCACGCACCGCCCGCGCCGCGTCGATCAGCTCCCGCCACCGATCGGCGTCAGCCATGGGATCAGCCCCCTCGCCCACCGACCCACTCCCGCCCACCGGCACCGACGACCAGCAACAGCAGGGTCGCGCCGTAGCCCCCCAACTGCAGCGCGCAGATCACGAACGGCAGCAAGCCGCCGTGAGCCGCGAACGCCGCGTCGAGATCGGCGTGCGCCGTCAGCAACAGAAAGCCAGCGCCGGCCGCGGAGACCAACGCAGCCAACGACCACAGCCGCACGTCGGTTCCGATGCGATCGAGCATGCCGCCGAGGAACCACAACAGGGGCGCTCCGCCGAGCAGGGCGGGCAGCAGCCAGACCCAGCCGGCGTCGTCGACACCCGCATCGAGCAGGAACGACAACCACACGCCCGGCAGGGCACCGATCGAGAACAACTGCCAACCGTGGCCGGGCCACAGCGCCGCGAGACCGGCCCCCACGAGGAACCAGGCCGGCAGTAGCCAGCGGAACACCTGCACCTGCCGGCGCCGTTCGATGGTGACGATCTGCGTCATGGGCGGAACAGGAGATCATGTCACCACCGCCCCTCGGCGCAAAGCCCACCCCCTCACCAGCTGCGCGCGGGAGGTGCTGGTTCGTGCAGAGAGCGGGCTAGACTACGGCCGTGGCGCAACCAGACCCCGCACCCGCCATCGCGATGGCGCTCGCCGAACTCGGCTCGCACGATGCGACCCTTGCCGTCGATGGCATCGCGGCCAGCGAGCTCGCCGCCACCTTCGGCACGCCGCTCTACGTGTTCTCCGCCGCGGCCCTGGCGCGCCGCGTCGCCCGCGTGCGCGCGGCCTTCGGATCGCGCTGCGAGGTGCTGTGGTCGATCAAGGCCAACCCCAACCTCGCCGTCACCACCACGCTGCGCGCGGCCGGCGCCGGCGCCGAAATCGCGTCGCTCGGCGAGCTCGAAGTCGCACTCGCCGCCGGCTACCGGGCGCGGGAGCTGCGCTTCGCCGGCCCCGGCAAGACCGATGCCGAACTGACCCGGGCGCTGGCGGCCGGCGTCGGCACCTTCCACGTCGAATCCCTCGACGAACTGCAGTGCATCGCCGAGCTGGCCAGCGCCCGCGGCGAGGTCGCCGACGTCGCCCTGCGCGTCAACCTGCCGGACCAACTCGCCGGCGCGCGCATGCGCATGGGCGGCCAGCGGAGCCGCTTCGGCATCGACGCCGAACAGGTCCCCGCGGCAGCACGGCTCGCCCGCGACCATGCGGCGTTGCGACTCAGGGGGCTGCACGTCTACGGCGGCACGCAGTGCTTCGACGCCGATGCGTTCGTCGGCCACGCGCGTGCTCTGTGCGACAACGCCGCGACCTGGGAACGCGATCTCGACGTGCGCTTCGACGAACTCGACCTGGGCGGCGGCTTCGGCGTGCCGGTCTACGCGGGCGATCCTCTGTTCGACCTCGATCGGGCCGCGCGCGGGCTGCAGGCACTGATGGCCGAACACGACCGCGACGGCCGCCGCTGGTTCGTCGAACTCGGCCGCTACCTGGCGGCGCCGGCGGGCGTGTTCCTGGCACGCGTGGTGCGCACCCACCGAAGCGGCGGCCACCGTTACGCGGTGCTCGACGGCGGCATGCACCACGCCGCCGCTGCCGCCGGTCTCGGCACGATCCTGCGCCGCCCCCCGCTGCTGGTCGCCGCCGAGCACCTCGACGCCGTCGAGCGCGAGCCGATCACCGTCGGCGGGCCGCTGTGCACCCCCGCCGACCAGTTCGCCGACGACCTGCCGCTGCCGCCGGTGGCCAACGGCGACCTGCTCGCCATCCTGAACGCCGGCGCCTACGGGCTGACCTTCAGCCCGCATTCGTTCCTCAGCCACCCGCGGCCCGCCGAAGTGCTGGTCGAACACGGCACGCCGCGCCTCGTGCGCCGCCGCGGCGAGCCCGGCGACGCGCTGCGCGACCAGTTGCGGTGACGGGCACCCACCGCGCGCATCCGGTATCCTCCCCGCCCATGCGCCCGCTGACCCCGCTGGTCCCGCTGACCTTGATCGCCGCCACCTCCGCCCAGGAAGGCGTGCCGCGTCCGGAGGGTCTGGTCCCCGAACAGGTCTGGTATGCCCCGACCGCCGAAGACTGGGCCCGGCCGGTGCAGATCCGCTGGCAACGCACCTGGGCCGACGCCGTGAGGCTGTCGCAGCAAACCAAGAAGCCGATCTTGGTCTGCGTCAACATGGACGGCGAGATCGCCAGCGAGCACTGGGCCGGGATCCGCTACCGCCAGCCCGAGACCGCCAAGCTCTACGAGCCCTTCGTCTGCGTGATCGCCTCGGTCTATCGCCACAACCCGCGCGACTACGACGGGCGCGGCGAGCGCATCCTCTGCCCGCGCTTTGGCAGCGTGACCTGTGCCGAGCACATCCGCATCGAGCCGCAGCTCTTCGAGCAGTACTTCGACGGCAAGCGCATCGCACCGCGCCACATCTCCGTGGAGCTCGACCGCAAGGAGATCAGCGATGTGTACTACGC
>DRKG01000004.1 GCA_011051855.1 bacterium
CGTCGAGACGCTGGCCCACGTCGCGTGGATCGCGCGCCACGGAGGGGCGGCGTTCGCCGCGATCGGCACCGCCGAGAGCAAAGGCACGCTGCTGTTCACGCTCGGCGACGAAGTCCACCGCCCGGGCGTCTACGAACTCCCGTTCGGATCCACCTACCGCGAACTGATCGAGCAATGCGGCGGCGGCGTGCGGAGCGGCTCCGTGCGCGCGATCCTCCCGGCGATGTCGGCTGCCTTTCTCGACGCGCGGCACCTCGACGTGCCGATCGCCTACGAGACGCTGCGGGAGCACGGCACGTCACCTGGCTGCGGCGGTGTGCGCATCGTCACCGACACCACAGACGTGGTCGCACTGACCCTCGAAATCGCCCAGTTCTTCATGGCCGAACAATGCGGCCAGTGCCCGCCGTGCCGCATGGAGACCAACCAGTTCGTGCACATGCTCAAGGGCGTGCAGGCGGGCAAGGGGCCCGGCTACGAAGCGAAGCTGACCCGGCTCGCCGAGTTCTCGCGCAAGAAGGGCAACTGCTCGCTGATCGAAATGGCGGCTGCACCGGTGATCAGCGCCCTGCGCGTGTTCGCCGACGACTTCGCCGGAGCCGCGGGCCCCGGCACGCCGTCCGACGACTGACATGGCGCACTTCTACGCCGCCTGCACGCTCGGCCTGGAAGACGTGCTCGCCGACGAACTGCAGACCCTGCGCGCACGCCACGTCCAGCCGCGCCGCGGCGGCGTCGAGTTCCAAGGCGACGTCTCGCTCGGCTACCTCGCGTGCTTGTGGCTCAGATCCGCGGTGCGCGTGCAGGAGGAACTGGTGCGCGGCCCGGCGCGCGACCGCGACGAACTCTACCGACTGGCATCGTCGATCGACTGGTCGCTGTTCATCGACGCAGGGGGCACGATCGCCGTCGACGGCGCAGTGCGAGACAGCTTCGCCAACGATACGCGCTTTCCCGTGCTGGTGGTCAAGGACGCAATCTGCGACCAGTTCCGCCACTTCGACGGCAAGCGGCCCGACGTCGACAAAGACCGCCCGGATCTGCCGATCAAGCTGGTGCTGCGGCGCGACGAAGCGATCCTCTACCGCGATTACGGCGGCGCGCCGCTGCACAAGCGCGGCTACCGCGAAGTGCAACCCAAGAGCCCGCTCAACGAAGCGCTCGCGGCCGGACTGGTGCTGCTCAGCGGCTGGGACCGGCGTTCCGCGCTATGCGATCCGATGTGTGGCTCGGCGACGCTGCTGATCGAGGCGGCATTCCTGGCGATGGACCGCGCGCCCGGCCTCGGCCGTTCGTTCGCGTTCGAGCGCTGGCGGGACACCGACCAGCAGACCTGGCAAGCGATGTATGACGACGCCGAGCAGTGCGCGATGCAGGGCAGTGAGCGCTGCCCGCCACTGGCCGGCAACGACGCCCATCCGGGCGCCATCGCGATCGCGAAGAAGGCGATTCGCGCCGCCGGGCTGGTCGATCGCGTCACGCTGCACGAAGGCAACGCGCGCGAGTTCGAACCCCCGTTCGCACCGAAGATGGTGCTGACCAACCCGCCCTACGGCGAACGACTGCAGCCCGACGAGGATTCGCTGGTCGCGAGTTGGCAGGCCCTCGGCAACTTCCTCCACCAGCACTGCGGCGGCGCGATGGCGCACGTGCTGTGCGGCGACAGCGCGCTCACCCGCCACCTTGGACTGAAGGCGAGCCGCAAGTTCGCGGTCAACAACGGCCCGATCCGCTGTCGCTGGCTGCGCTACGCGATCGGCTGAAGGGGGCGCCCTCTTCCGCGCCCCCCCAGCACCCAGAGTATCGAGAAGCCTCCGCGACTTTCCGGCGCGTGTCGCTATCGTGCCGCGCGTCATGGCCGCAAACGGCACCACCTGGCTCCCCCACCTCGCGTTGACGCTCTTGATCGCGATCTGGGCCGGCAGCTTCGTCGTCGCCAAGGTCGCCATGGCGACGGTGTCGCCGTTCGCGCTGGTCGCTTCGCGTTTTCTGATCGGCACGCTCTGCATCCTGCCGCTGTTCCTGCGCACGTCGACGGCGCGTCGCCGCGGCACGCTCGGGCCCGGACTGCTCGCCGGCGCGGTGCTGGCGGTGCCGTATTTCCTGCAGATGTATGGCGTGCGCGAGACCACCGCATCGATGGGCGGTTTCGTCACCGGCCTGATCGTCTTGCTGGTCGCACTCGGCGGACACTTCTTCTTCGGCGCGCGCATCGGACCGAAGACGCTGCTCGGCCTCGCATTGGGCCTGTCGGGCATCGTCGTGTTGTGCCTCACCGGCGACGACACCAACGACCCGCAGCAACACAACACCGTGCGCGGCATCCTGTTGCAGGTCGGCGCCGCGATCGGCTTCGCCGCGCACATCCTGCTGTTGTCGCACTTCGGCCGCAAGCTGGCGGTCGCGCCGTTCACGTTCTGGCAACTGGCGTTCACCGGCGCGATCTCGACCGCGGCGACGCTCCTGATCAGCGGCATCGCCGCCGACGGCAGCTCCGGGATCGCCGTGACCACCGAACTACTGTTGGCGTTCTTCTATCTCGGCGTGCTCGCAACCGGCGTCGCGATCGCGGTCCAGGCCAACGTGCAACACCGCATTCCGCCGACCCACGTAGCGCTCCTGTTCGCGCTGCAACCGCTGTTCGCCGCCCTCGCGGGCTTCCTTTGCCAGGGTGACCGACTGAGCGCCGGGCAATGGGCCGGCGGTGGATTGATCGTCGTCGGCGTGATCGCGGCGGCCCGCGATCGTTAGCCCGATCTATGCATGAAGCAGCGCCCCCGGTGCGTGCAATCCGCGCCCAGGCAAGGAAGGCGACTGCAGAAGCGCAGGCGTGGCCGTGGCCACGCCGAGCATTCTGCCAAGGAGTTCGCGGAGCGAACGGACGCCGCAGGTGGCCGCCTGACGCAGCATGGGCGTGGATGGTGCGTGCCGGGGGTGTTGGTTCGTGCATAGATCGGGCTAACCCGATCACGGCAGTGCGCGACCGCGTTCTACCGGTTCGCCGTCGTCTTCGTAGCCGCCGATGCGGAACACGAGATCGCGGAAGTTGCGCACGTCGAGCACGGCCAGCGACTGGACCGCGCGTAGCGCCAGCACGTCGCGCCGCACTGCCGGCCCGTTGCGGTAGACGCTTCGCAGCCCCGCCAGAGCCACCTCGCGCGGCGACTGGTCGGCGGGCAACCGGCTCCAGGCGTCGATCACCGCACGACTGCCGCGGTGGTCCTTCACGTAGCCCTGCCGCAGGATCGCGCGCGCCCGCCCGGTCAGTTTCGGCGCGTGCCGTGCGATCCAGATATCGACGGGATGCCGCCCGAACGGCCGAGCCAGCAACGCCAGCGCGCGATGCAACCACGGAGGCGGCTCATCCGCGGCCAGCAGTTCCGGCACGACTTCGTCGCGCCAGCGCTCGGCGGACAGCAGCGTGCGCACGCCGTCCTTGTCGGTGATCCAGGCGCAGGTCACCGCCAGCTCGCCCGCCCGCCGCCGTTCGCGGTCCTCGGCAGGCGCACGGTCGTCGCACAGCGGGGGCAGACTCGCAACCGTCGCATGCAGCGCCGCAACGTGCCGGCGCACCTGCCGGGCTTCATCGCGCATCTGCACCGCTTCGCGTTCCCGCAGGTGCAAGAACCGCAGGTCGCGCTCGAACTCGGGTTCCTCGGTTTCGTCGTGATCCCGGGTCCACCCCGCGGGCGCGCCCGCATACAGCGGATCGATGCGCAAACGCAACCGAATCGCTTCGAGCAGACCGGGCGCCTTCATGCGGTGGATCTTGCGCAGCGCGACCGAGAACGGTGCCTCGCCGATCTCGCGCCGCTGCATGGCGAGATCGGGGTCGAGCACCTCGCGCACGATCTGCTGCACCTTCTTCACCACCCAGCCGACGGTGCGCAGGAACCGCCACAGCAGCAACAACGGCGCCAGCAGCACGCGGCCGTGCGACAATCGTCGTTCGTAGAAGCGCAGCGGATTGAACGAGCGATCCTGCTTCGGCAAGTGATTGACGGGGCGCGTGCCGAAGATCTCGCGCACCATCGTGCGACGGTCGAAGCGCACCACATCGAGCACCTCGTCGCCGAACACCGCCGCCAAGTGGCGGTCTCGTTCCTCGTCGCCGCCGAGGAAATCGAGCGCCGTAAACTCGGTCGTCGGATAGACGCTGACCGCCCTGTCGCCGGGCCGTTCCTTCTGCGAACGGCCGCCGCGCGGGTCGCGCCGCCGTTGCAGCCACTCGCGCATCGCCTGCATCGCGACTGGATCGGCGTACGGTTGCTGCCGCAGCGGGATGCAGTAACTGTTGTAGCCAGCGATGCGCTTGGCGGTCTCGACCGCGATCGACTCGGTGATGAACCGGAACCACAGATAGGGCCCGCTGAACAACGAACCGTCGTCGAGCTTCAGCTTCAACAGTTGCTTCTTCGCGCGCCGGTCCGCACCGAGGAACTCCTGCCGCAGATTCTCCAGCGACTGGTTGGCCAGCAGTTGCTCGGTGGTCTTGACGTCGCTGATGTGCAGCGGAGCCCCGTCGAGGAAGTGCAGGTAGAGCAGCGCAACGCGATTGCTCTCCAGACAAACCTCGTGCGGCACATCGGCGGCACGGATCGGCACACCGGTGCGGGCGCTGTCCAGTTGCGCCGCGAGCAACCGGCGCGCGTGCGCACGGTTGGTCGGATCGGCGAACACGCGGCGCGCGAGGAAGTCCAGGTCTTCTTCCTCATAACGCGACTGCACCCGCTCCAACTGCGAGATGAAATGCGCCTCGCTGGTCAGCCGATAGACGTCGGCGGCCATACCGGCGAGCCGCTTCATCCAGTGGCCGAGCACCAGGAACACCAAGCAGAGGCTGCCGAGGATCACCAGCGGCATGCCGACGACGTTGTTCAGGAACTTGCCCAGGCAGGTGTCGCGAACCAACCGTTCGAACAGCAGGAACAGCCCCCCGAACATCAACAGCCGCACCGCCGGCCGCTGGCTGGCCTTGACCATCGCAGTAGCGACGCGATCGAGGATCTGCGGGCCGGTGACGATGCCGTGCAGGTCGGCGAAGAACAGCAGTCGCCCGTGCCAGGCTTCGAGCCAATCGGCGACGCGGCGAGCCAGCGCAACGATGCGCTCCTCCGGCGTCGGCGGCTGCGGATGCACGGCCAGGCGACGAATCAGCGGCAGCCAGCGCACCGGCACCGTCGACAACACGCGCACCACGCGGTCGAGCGCGGCAATGTCCCCGGCTGTCAAGTAGCGACCGAGGTCCGCAGTGCGCAGCGCATACAAGAACTCGATCGCGTCCCCGATCGCGACGTCGCGCGCCGAGGCTGGGTCCTCGCGGCGTGCGAACGCCGACGGTTGCAGAGCACCCATCTGCTCGCGCGCAGCCGTGATCCGTTCGCGCAACAGCGCGTGACGCTGCTCGCGCGGCAACAGTTCGATCAGCTCGTGCTCGCGCCGCAAGGCCGAGAACAACAGATCCCGCAGGTCGTCTTGTTCGCTGGTTCGCCGCACTTCGGCGGCGGCCGGCACGAACACGAACTCGCGGTTGAGGATCGACGAGAAGCGCGCCGCCAGCCCGTCGAGGCCGCGGATCAGGAACAGCAAGAGGCGCGCGGAGCGCAGCAGCGGACGCAACGCCTGCACGTAGCGCGCCGCCCAGGTCACGCGCAACAGCCGCAGCAACCGCAGCACCAGCAGGTTGTCGGCCGATCCGCCGGCGACCGGCGGCGCCGGTAACAGGAACAGCACCGACGGAATCGCCGGCACCAGGTCGGTCAACGCATTGCGCCAGAACCACGACCACCGCGCCGGATGCAGCGCCAGCTCGAACACGAAGTCCGCGACGAAGAACAGGCACGCGAGCGCGTCGATCCACTGGAACACCAACACCTGGGTCGCGGTCAGGTCGACCGTCGCCTCGATCAGCAACGTCGCCAGCACGACGAGCAGCAGCACGAAGTTGGTGGACTCGAGCACCGCCACCCCGCGTCGGCCGAGGCGCCGTTCGAGTCGACCGGCGAGTTCGCGGTCGTCGCCAGCGCGCCGTAGACGGTTGCCGAGGCGACGACAACGGCGGGAGCCGGTGACCTCCGCCAAGCGCAACACCACTTGTGCCGTCGAACGCAGCAACGCCACCTGCTGCCCGATCGGCAACTCTTCGACCGCGGCCGTCAGCAACGCGAACCGTTCGCCGACCTCTTCGTCGAGGTCGTCGCCGACCTCGACGCGCTCGAACCTGTCCGCGATCGCGCGGTCGCAGCTCACACGCAACTCATCGAGCTCCGCGTGGCAAGCGCCCGCACGCACCTCCGCGAGGTCGAGCAGGACCGCCACGGTCGCCGGGCCGGCGGCCAGGTGACGCGCGCGCAGTTCGAGCCAGCCGCGCTGCACAAGGCGCAACTCCTCACGCAGTTCGACCGAGCGGGTGCCGGCGAACGCGCCGAGCCAGCGCTGCTCGAGTTCGAGCAGTTCGGCCTCGGGTTCGCTGCCGCGTTGGCGGACGGCACGTTCCGCCGCCAACGCACGCGCAGCCTCGCCCGGGTCGGCCGGAGTTTCGTGCAGCAACGCCCACAGGCGGGTCTGGTCCGGTTCTGAATCGGTCGGCGTCATCGGCCCGCGGCGTTCGGCGGGCGGAGATCATAGCCTTGGACACGGGCAATCGAAGGGCGTCGATCGGCGGATCGCTACCAGGGCCGCGCGTAGTCGACGGCCCGACCTTCGACCGGCCCGAGGTAGTCGAGGACCAGCCGTCGCACCCCCCCCAACCCGCGCACCTGCAGATCGAGCCGGGTGACCATGCCGCTGGCTTCGTCGACGATCAGCTCGGCGGCGCGCAGACGCAGCCGCCCGGCGGCACCGCGCAATCGGGCGCGGATGCGCAGGCGCGGACCGCCGTCCCGCTGCAACCGCTCGACCACGCGCAGGCGAAAGGTGCCGGGCAGCTTGCCGAGCAGCCCCTGCAAATCGAGGTAACCGAGGTCGAACAACTCGCCGAGCCCCTGCAGCAGAGTCGACCGCTCGGTAAGCGGGCCGGCGCGGCGGGTGCGCCCGTTCGCCGCATCGATCCAGATGGTCTGCCCATCGCAACCGATGCGCCCGTCGGCGAAGCGCATGCCGGCGGTCGGGAACTGCCCTTCGATCAGGAAGTTCATGCCCGGCCGGGTGACCAGCGTGAACTCGCGATCTCGCGGCACGCCATCGCGCGCGACCGCGGTCCAGACGACTCGGAAACGTCGATCGAGGTCTCTACCGAGCTGGTCGACGGCGCGCGCCATCGCCGCTTCCGCCGTGGGCAGTTCGGGCGGCAGCAGCAACCAGATGCCGAACGTCGCGAGCAACAGAGCCGCGGCAGTGACCACCAGCCAATGGCGCCGGCGCACTCGGGCGATCTCGCGGTCGACGCGCCCGAGCACCGCCGCCACGCGCGCTTCGCGTCCGGCGGCATCGGCGGTGTGCAGCGCGCGCAGCAGTCCGTGCACACTACGTTGCTCGACGAGCCAGTCGCGGGCCGCCATGGGCACCTCGACCGGCGCCGGCCCATCGGCGAGCGTGTCATCGAGCTC
>DRKG01000005.1 GCA_011051855.1 bacterium
GACCGCGAGTGGCAACGAACTCTGCTCGCTGCGATCATCGTGCATCGACACCTCGGCGACGAGCGCGCGGCGGCGGGCGCCGCGGCCGAGGGCCGACGGAGCGGCGAGCGGGCCATGCCGCGGGTCGATCACCGTCAGCGTGTCGCTCTCGGGGTCGACGAGCCAGCGCTCGCGCGTGTGCGCGCCGGCGACAGCAGGGACACGGTGTCCTCGGCGCGGTTGCACACCAACAACCGGTCATCTGGCGGAGGCTGTGGAGAGCGCTGTGCGGCAGCCACGGCGAGTGGCAGTAGCGCCGACACCAGTGCCGGCAGGTATCGCCGGGGGGGCTTTGGCCAACGGGACATGGGCACTACAACATAGGGTGCCCCTCTTTGGTTCGCAGATGCTTCCCCCCGGGTTCCTTCGCCAATCGTGGCTGCTGGTGGCGGCCATGTCGTTCGCGCATGCACAGCAACAACCGGTTGCCGGCGGCGACGGTGCAGAGCAACGGCTGCAGCAGCGGATCGACAAGGCGATCACCGACTACGAGAAGGTCCGCGACGGTGACGGCAGACCGGCGCAGTGCCGGCGGTTGCTGGGCTGGATCGGTGAGATCGATCACCCGCGAGTGACCGAGTATCTCAAGAAGGAACTCGCCCGCGACGCCGGATCGGTCGCCGGCACCTACGCGATCGAGGCGCTCGGCAAGCTTCCGAGGCCGGATCTCGTCGACTACCTGTGCAGGTTCGTGCGGCGGCCCGACGTCCACCCGAGCGCGTGCATCGCGGCGGCCCGGATGATCGTGGGGTTCGGGGATGCGGCGACGGATCGCCTGATTCGCTACGCCTTCGGGCCCAAGCGAGTCAGGTCTCCGGCGGTGCGCCAGGCCATCGTCACCGGTCTGGCGACGAGCGGCTCCGAGCGCGCGATCGCGGTGGTCGCCCGCGAGCTGCTGCGCGGGGACCAAGCGCACCGCCTGTTCATGCTGAAGGCTTCCGAGCCCGTGCAGAACAACGCGGCGATCGACGGCGGCCGGATCGACTGCGTGAAGAACGGCAATCTGCTGGTGTCGGCGACGGCGTGGCGCATGCTCGCGACCGAGGGGCATCCGCTGGCGACGCAGTTGACGATCGACGTGTTGGAACGCGTCTTCGACGTGCCCGACGCGCGTTCGGCTGCCGAGTTGGTGCGCGGTCTCGTGCTGGTAGGCGACCCCGACTTCTATCCGGCGATCCTGCGCTTCGGATCCGTGCGCGGCAGCGACGTGCGGGCGGCGCTGCAGGCATCGGCCGGGCCGGCGGCCGAGCACCCCGAGCTGATGGCGTTCTTGGTCGACGAAGGACTCGAGTCCGAATCCGAGGCCGAACGCGAGGTCGCCAAGCTGCTGCTGGCAGAAGCTCCGGCCGAAGCGGTCGCACCGCTGGTGGCGAGGATGCGCAAGCAGCTCCAGCGCAACCGCAAGCGCGTGCTCGGCCAGGCCGCCGGGCTGCACAACCTGCTGGCGCGCGATCCGACGTGGGTGCAGGATCTGGCAGCTCTGGCGGCCGAATCCGATCTGGACAGTCGTATGGTCGGTTTGTCGTTGCTCGCCGACATGGGCTCACCGCTGGCCGTGCCGCAGGCGCAGCGCTACGTGTCGAACCGCGCGTGGGAGTTGCGTTCTCTGTCCTACCGCTATCTGGCGAAGTGCCGTGACGTCACCTCGATCCCGTTCCTCATTGCGCGCTACGGCAAGGAGGAGGGCCGCTTGGCGCACGAGCTCGACACGGCGCTGTTCGTGCACACGGGCACGCGCTGTTGGACCCGCCGCGATTGGCTCAACTGGTGGAACACGGTCAAGGAAGGCTTCGCCCTGCCACACCCCGACAGCGTCAAGAGCGGCGGCACCACCACCGGCGGGCAGACGGTCAGCTACTACGACATCCCGCTGATCAGTGCGCGGATCGCGTTCCTGGTCGACCAGAGCGGTTCGATGAACGCCAAGGTCGGCACCGATCGCAACCGGACACGCCTGGACGTGGCGAAGGAGCAGTTGCGGCAGGCGGTGGAGGCGCTGCCGAAGACGCACCGCATCAACATGATTCCGTTCGAGACGCAGGTGCGAGAGACCTGGAGTCGGTTGCGCAGGCTGACCCGGGCCAACCGCCGCGAGATGCTCGAAGCCGTTCGGAAACTCAAGGGCGGCGGCGGCACCAATACGTTCGGCGCGTTGATGGCGGCGTTCGACGATCCGAACGTCGACACGATCTACTTGCTGACCGATGGCGTGCCCACGGCGGGTGAACTGACCAACGTGGACGACATCCTGGACGCGGTCGAGGACATCAACCGAACCCGTCAGGTGGTGATCCACTGCATTTCGATCGGCCTCGACTCGGTGTTGCTGAAGCAGCTCGCCGCGATGACCGGCGGTCAGTACAAGTTCGTCCGTTGACGCTTGCTCAGCGCAATGCCGATTCGAGCGCGGTGGCGGCGTCGGTGCGCTGGTCGCGATACTTGACGATCATCGGGGTTGCGAGCTGGAGGCCCCGATCGCGCGCATAGTCGCCGCTGGCGGGGCGCGAACCCGGCACGACGACGGCGCCGGCGGGCACCTCGCCGTGGCGTTCGGTGCCGTGCACGAGGTCGTGCACGACGGTCGCTCCGGTCAGCACGACTCCGGCCGCGAGCACCGCGCGTTCGCGCACGACGAACCCTTCGAATACCCCGCACAGAGCGCCGACGAACACCTCGTCCTCGATCACCACCGGGCTGGCGTGGACCGGTTCGAGCACGCCGCCGATCTGCGCGCCGGCACTGAGATGGACCGCGCGGCCGATCTGCGCACACGATCCGACCAGCGCATGGCTGTCGATCATCGTATCCGCGGCGACGAATGCACCGACGTTGATGTAGGCGGGTGGCATCACCACCACGCCGGCCGCGACGTGCGCGCCGCGCCGAACCGATGAGCCGCCGGGAACCAGCCGCACGCGGTCTGGGGCCGCGAACGTGCGCGGCGGGTAGTGGCGCTTGTCGAAGAACGGTGGTTGGTCGCCGTTCGCGAACGACACCACCTCGGAGCGGCGGAAGCCGGTCAGGATCGCGCGTTTGACCCATGCGACGGCTCGCCAGGCACCGTCGTCGGCGCGTTCGGCGGCGCGCACCTCGCCGCGCTCGATCGCGCGCAGCAGGCGTTCGTGCATCGCCGGCCAGTCCGGGTCGTCGGCCAGGTCCGCGTCGTCGCGGGCGAAGAAGGTCTCCAGCTCAGGTGCCATGGAAGGTCAGCTCACGGGTCAAGGTCAGCGCCACCTTCAAGGCCTTGCGGGTGGCGTCACGCGCGGTCATCAACGGCAGTCGCGGCGTCGCCCCGGCGATGCCGACGATCGCCAGTGCCGCCTTGATCGGGATCGGGTTGGGTTCGCGGCGCAGCGCGTCGAACAGCGGCATCAGCGCGTGCGTGAGTTGCTGCGCGCGCAGCAGATCCGCCGAGCGTGCAGCCGCCAGCAGGTCGCGCATCACGCCTGGGATGACGTTGCCGGCGACCGACACGACGCC
>DRKG01000006.1 GCA_011051855.1 bacterium
CCTCACGTTCGTCACAGACGCAACCGTCGCTTGAAGTCCACGTGCATCGCCGGCGTGCGGGTCCACCCAACCGAGCGCGTGGTGGTCGCTACTTATCGACGGCAGCGAAGCGTCCGCGCAGCAGCGGATGGCCTCGGCCATCGGGCTCTTCGACAACGCCTTGGTCTCGGCCAGATCGAGCCAAGCCCGAATCTCCTCGAGTTCGGGCTTGCTGTGCTGCTGGCGCGCCGCCAGGAACTCGGCGTCCGTCGGCTCGCGGTATTCGGCCCTGGCCTCTGCCTTCACGACATCTTCGATGGCGTAGAGCCTGCCGATCCGATCGAGCACGTCGCGCTGGAACTGCTCGTAGATCGGCTCGAACAACTCGGCACACTTCGCAGCCGACCGCTGCAGCACGCTGCGCGAGAGGTCGAGCCCCTCGGCCGCGTACTGCTGCTCCATGCGATGGTAGGGCAGGCGCAGCGCGAAGCGCTCGACGATGACGTGGACGAGGAAGCCCGCAACCGCACACCCGCGGGTCTTCCGGCAGTTCGCTCCGTTTGTTCGACCATCTGCGTAAGCCATAGTGGCCTTGGCGTGCGGCAGATTGCCTTCGGGCAGCTTGCTCTTGCCGCGCTTCTCCGAGCCGCGACCGAAGGCGATGCGGCGCAGGATGTCGATGTTGTGTTCGAGTCTGCGGATCCGTCCGTCGCGATGCGCGGTTTCGTTTCTCAGCTCGGAGATGAGTTCCTGCAAAGCGCCGACGTCATTCGGAAGGATCGCAAGCTGTGCGCGGGTCACTTCGCACCGCGGACCTTCGCCCGTCCACGTCGAGCGTGAACGTGCCCTGCTCGAGTCTCTTGTAGTGCAACCAGAAGCCATCGCGGTCCCACTGCAGCAACTTCACACGGTCGCGGCGGCGATTGAGGAGCACGAACAGACTGCCGTCGAACGGATCGTCGCCGAAGGCGTCGCGAACCACGGCGAGCAGACCGTCGTGCTCCTTGCGGAAGTCTACCGCCCCACGCGCAACGAAGATGCGCACGCTCGACGGCAGGTTCCAGGTGGGTGTCAAGCGACGGTTGCGCCGAGCATTCTGCCAGGGATTCGCGGGGCGAACGGACGCCGCAGGTGGACGCCTGACGCCGCATGGGCGTGGAGGGCGCGTGCCGGGGGTGTTGATTCATGCATAGATCGGGCCAACTGCGCCGCAATGAATGCACGGACGCAAGCCCGGCGTCCGCGACGCGCAACGAACTGGTGATGGCCGGCGGTTCGCCGCTGCACGATCCCGGCACCGTGACAGCTCTGCGCCGCGCCGACTCGAACAGCGACTTCAAGCGGGCGGAGCCGCCGTCAACCGATCCAGATCTCGATCCCGTCGCTCAGCGATACCCCACCGACCGCCGCCGGGTCGATCACGAACCCCTGCCCGAAGACCGCAACACCGAGAAACGCAGTCGAGGTCGGCAGGGCGAACGGGTAGGCGAACACTCCCTCGCCGGCGACGCCCTGACTGCCGCCGAGCAGAAACCAAGCCGACGTCAGCGGATCTACCAACAACGTGCCGCCGAACACCGGCGTCGACAGCTTCTGTAGCCCGAGCGCAACCACGCCGATCGACCCCCCGAGAGCGCCATCGAGCACCAAATCGACGCTGCTCCCGATCGCGGCGACCCCCTGCCCGCGCAGCGTCGGCACGACACCACCGGTACCCGGCGCACCTGCGCCGAATGGCAGGTAGCCGAACGGCAGGTTCAGGTATACGTCCTCGAGCCCATCGCGCGAATCGCGCCAGACGACATAGGGGACGTCGCCGGCGAAGACCGGCGACGACGGGTACGCATCTGCCGTCCCGGCACTGACGCCGACATTCAGGCGCCGGTCGAACGACAGCCAAGTCGTGCCCGAGTCGACCGAGCGATTGTAGTAGACGTCATAGGCACCCGTGGGCGGGTTTCGGTTTTCGCCCCAGACGACCAGCACGCTGTTCCCCGCAGCGGCCAGGTGCGGCACGTCGACCAGCGGCGAGCTTCCCGCTGGCGGTGTGCTGACGGGAATGTCCGCCGGCTCCCAGGTCGCCCCGAGGTCGAACGAACGGTTGAAGGCAACATGGGACGGGTTCACCCGGTGCGCCCAGGCCGCATAGACCATGCCGCCGGCGACCGCCACCCTGGGATGCTCGGTGAACACGGTGCCGGGCGCGACACTGGTGTTGAGTCGCACATCGCTCCCCAACCACGTCTGGCCACCGTCGAGCGTGCGATTGAAGAACACGTCGCGCGAAACGAGGGTCGGCCACGGATCGCTCGGGTTGTCGTTCCAGATGACGTATGCCGTGGCATCCAGTGCGGCCACCCGTGCATTGCCGGCCCCCTGGAGGGTCACGGCATTCGAATGATCGACCCGGGTCGCCGCCGCCTGCCAGGTCGCACCGGCATCGCCCGAGTGGTTGTAGTAGATGTCCCCGCTCAACGGGCTGTTGCGGAAGTCGGCCCAGACGACGTGCACGTGGTTGCCCGAGAACGCGAGGCTCGGTCCGACCGAGCTGGTGGCGCCAGGAGCATCACCGGTATCGAGGCGAACGGCGCCAGGCATCCACGTCGTGCCACCGTCCACCGAACGGTTGAAGTAGATGTCGCGGCTGCCGTTGCGAGAGTCCGCCCACACGGCGCAGAACACGTCGCCGACCCCAGCGATACCAGGCTGGACGGCGTCGACGGCTCCGGCAGGCGCGCCTGCGCTGACCAACACATCGTTGGCCAACCAGGTCAGACCGCCATCGAGCGAGCGGTTGGCGTAGACATTGCTCACGAAAGGGAACGTCCCACCACGGAAATCCCGCCACACGACGACGATCGCATTCGCCGTCACCGCGATCTGGGGATCCGAGGACCAACTCGACCCCGGCGGCGTACCGACGTCGAGCCGCACGTCATCGGGAAGCCAACTGCGGCCGCCATCGAGCGAGCGGTTGAAATAGATGTCCATGTCGCCGTTGCGGTAGTCCATCCACGCGACGAAGACCCTGTCGCCCTCGACGGCCACGGCCGGTTCCCAGGACTCCGACGCTCCTGGCGGCGTACCGCGGTCGACGCGGATCTCGGGTTGGCGCTGGGCGACGGCGGCCCCGCCGGACATCAGGGCGAGGCAGCCAAGGGAGAGGGCAAGCTGGATCGGGCGCACGGACGAACCTCCGGGAGACGAGAGGGCCATAGTATCCCACGACGACCCGTGGAAGCCCAACCCCAGAGGATTCCCGATCTGTCATGCAGCCCGACCGTCAGGCACACTTTCGCCGCCGCGAACGTCTGAGATGGCGGAAGCTGACCAGCCTGCCATTGGCTTCGTCCCAGAGCTTCAGCCCGAAGGCCCGGATGGACTGGAACACGGTCATCGGGGCCACGGTCTCGAACAACGCATTCGACTCGTGACAGGCCTGCAGATTGTAGTTGGGGATGCGCGAACTGAGGTGGTGGATGTGGTGGTAGCCGATGTTGCCGGTGAACCACTGGAGCACGCGAGGCAGCTTGAGGAAGGCACTGCCCTTCAGAGCCGCATCCGTATAGCTCCAATCATCCCCGCGCTGCCAATAAGCACCCTCGAACTGGTGTTGCGAGTAGAACAGCCAGACGCCGATGCCGCCGGCCACGGCCAGAACCGTCAACTGCAGGATGAGGTATGGCAGGAAGCCGAGCAGCACACTCATGCCGAAGGCCATCCCGACCAGGCAGAGGTTCGTCCACCAGACGGAACGCCGTTCCTTGCTGCCGACCTGCGAGCTCGGCAAGCGATTCTCGAACAGGAACATCAACAACGGCGCGATACCCAGCAAGAGGATCGGGTTGCGGGTCACGCGATAGGCAACCCGCTTCCACCACGGGGCCTGCCGGTATTCGCTGACGGTCAGCGTCCAGACGTCCCCGACACCGCGCCGATCGAGATTGCCGGTGGTGCCGTGGTGCACGGCGTGCTGCCACCGCCATTGGGCGTACGGCGTGAACGTGAGCACGCCGGTCACGAAGCCCAGCCAGTTGTTCGCAGTCCGAGACGCGAAGAACGAACCGTGGCCGCAGTCGTGAAAGATGATGAATACGCGCACCAACACCGCACCGGCCAGAATGGCGAGCGGGATGGCGAGCCACCACGACACCTGAAGCGCCAGGGCCATGGCGACCCACAGCACGACGTACAGCCCAATGGTGTTGACGACTTGCCAAGCGGCACGCGCGGCGTTCGGCCGCTGATACTCCGCGACGAGCGGCTTCCAGGTTTCGGTCTGCATTTCGGGCATGCTCTCTGATCAACGCAGGGTTACCAGCGCTGGTCGCGCGCCGGCCTCGCATCCGAACGGGGCTGCCGTTCGCGCGCCTCGTTGACGCGGAGCGTGCGGCCATCCAGTTCGGTGCCGTCCAGCGCCTCGATCGCCGCGCGCGCGTCGGCCTCGGTCGCCATCTCGACGAACGCGAACCCGCGCGGGCGGCCGGTTTCCCGGTCGGTGACGACGGACACGCTCTGCACGCTGCGGGAGTCCTGCTCGAACGCGCGCGTGATCGCGTCTTCGGTGGAGTTGAAGGAGAGATTGCCTACGTAGAGTCTCGTGCTCATGGTTTCGATCCTTGTGATCGGGGGGGGTTGCTGCGGAAGTCGAACTCGGGCGCCGTTGCCTACGTGACAACGGATTCTCCGCATTGGGGCCGGGTGAACCGGCGCCTCGACCTGGCCCCTCGTCGGGGCGAAACCGAGCACGTCTGCCTGCCGAGGTGGCACCAGACGCCGCATACGCACGCGAAATCGATCAAACTGCAAGACGCGACAGCCGGGCCTGGTTGTTCTCGGCCCAACTGCCGCGTTGATGGTAGGGCAGAACGCCGCCATGTCGCCGACATTCTGAGAAACCTGCGAAACCGGCGCCGCGATATCCTGGGCGCATTCCGAGACCCGCATGAAGAACCGCTACCCATCCTGGATGGCAACGGCGCTCGCCGCTGCCGTGCTCTCGCCGACGACTCCATCCCAGACGACCCGCTTCGCACCCCCCGTGCGCCTGCAGGCCGGCGACAAGCTGCTCGGCAAGGGGCGGCTGTATCCCTCTCCGGCGGTGCACGACCTCGACGGCGACGGGCGCCTCGACGTGTTCGTCGGCGACCTGCGCGGCCACATCACGTTCGCGCTGCGCAACCCGGACGGCACCTTCGCCGACGAGCAGAAGCTCCGCGACGCCGACGGCAAGGTGCTCGACTTCGGCAACTGGTGATGCATCGGCATGAGTCCGCAGTTCGTGGACTTCAACGGCGACGGCCACCTCGACATCGTCTGCGGCATCTTCGACGGCTCGCCGCACGTGGCCTTCGGCGACGGCACGCACTGGCGGCAGCCGGTCGGCATCCTCGACAAGGAAGGCCAGCGCATCGTGATGAACGAGTTCTGGAACTTCGACACGGAGCAGTGGGACAGCACCCATCGCTGCGATCCCGACGGCGGCGCGCCGGCACCGGGTCACCTGACGTCGGCGATCGCGATGGACATCGACCGCGACGGGGACTTCGATCTGGTGCTCGGCGACCACAAGAGCGGCTACGTCTACCTGCGCCGCAACGAGGGCACGGACGCGAGCCCGGCGTTCGCGACGCGCAACGAGCTGGTGATGGCCGGCGGCTCCCCGATGCGCGATCCCGGCACCGTGGCGACGCTGCGCAGCGTCGACTGGAACGGCGACGGCCGGCTCGACCTCATGGTCGGCGGCATGGGAGACCCATACGGCTCGGCAACCGGAGGCGGCGTCGCCGTATACCTCGACGTCGGCACCGGTGACGCCACCGAGTTCGGCCCGGCCGTGCAACTGATCGAGCCGAGCCCGAAGACCGCTACCGGCGGCCCGACGCGACCCGACTCCGGCCTACACCCCGAGGCGGTCGACTTCGACGGCGACGGCGACCTCGGCCTGATCGTCGGCGGCTACTCGCACTGGACCCCCGAGGGCCCCGAACTCACCGCGGCCGAACAGAAGGAGCTGGCACAGACGAAGGCCCGGCTGGCAGAGATCACCGCGCGCATCGTCGAACTGAACGCCGAGATGCTAAAGGCGCAGGAAGGCCTGGCCGCCGAAGCCGCACTCGAACTGCGCCGCAAGCTCCTGCAGGATCCCGAGCGCAAGCGACTGCGCAGCGAGGAGCAGAAGCTGCGCCGTCGCCAGAACGAACTCGAACCCACTGCGAAGCGGGTGTCGTTCACCTGGCTCTACGAGCAGTACTGAACCGGGTACAAACAACAACCAACCAGGGAAGATCGCCCGGGCCCCTCGGCACGGCAACCACAACGAGAAGAAGAACCGTGCCGGGTGGTTTTCGGGCTCTCCTGACATAGTTGTGGGCGGTTGTTGAGCAGGACCACTCCCGCTCGCCCTCTGGCTGGCACATCTCGCGCCGGCTGTCGCGAGAGCGTGCGCAAACGAGGAAGGGACGGCGCCGAGCTGACTGCCGAGCCATCGCGCCCTTGGCGGGAGCCGGCACACCTTTGCGAAACGCCGCCAGTGACCCCGATTGGCACGGCGTCGCCCAACTCCAGTTGGACTACGGCAACGTGCTGTGACACAGCATGTGCTCGCACGGCTCGCCGACGATCGTGACCCGGAACTCGTTCATCCACGTGAAGTCGGTCTGCATCACTTCGCCCGGCACGTGCTCCTGTGGAAGGTGGAGTTCCTTGTCCGGGCCTTCCGCCGCGCGCCACTGCTTGGCCCGGCGTTGCGGCCTCCCTGGCGTTGGTCGTCGTTCGTCAAGAGCACGTAGGAACGGCGGAGAGCCGCGTTTCGGGGAGTTTCCGTCTTGCTGCCGGTTCGGCTTCGCCGGTTCAGGGCCTACCGGAAGACGTGCCACCAACCGAGGCTCGACCCTCGGCGCCACGTCGGCACATCGCTCGGCACCGCGCGGCGGGCCTTCGCCACGCGGAGCGTGACCACGCGGAACGGCTGCTGGACTCCGGGCTCGTAGTCTTCGACAACGACCGTCGCCGGGCGGAAGTGGTAGCCGCCGGGTTCGAACTCGGTGTAGTCGGAAAGACGCTTGCATGACACCAGTCCGCCGTTCGCATCGAGCAGCTTGATGGTCAACGGCTGAAACCTGCCGTCGACCTCGGCGATGTCGTAGACCCGGCTGCCGTTCCATCCGGAACCGGGAATCGATTCGCTCACCCTCACGACCTCGACCGATTCACCGGCGACGTCGACCGTCGCGACCTCTGTCGTGCGCTGCACGTCTTCGAGCAAGGAGACGCGACAGGGGCCGTCGACCCAATCGAGCAGCGGCATCACCGAGGCGCCCAGCGACAGCATCAAGCCGTGCACGTCATCCCGCGAGGCGGCATACGCGCAGTAGACCGGCCGCCCCTGCTGTCCGACGTAGAACCCCAGGTGGTCGAACGACAGATCCAAGGCGATGCGAGCGTCGCCGTCCGGGTGATCGTAGACCCCGACTTCCTGGACGGCGAACCGACCATCGCCAGCCACGTAGCCGCTCACGTCGTAGTCGTAGACCTCCCCGGACGGCGGATACGCGATCGAGACCTTGCTGACCACCCATGCCGCGGGCAACGTCGGGCTCATCACGTAGACCTCGCGCAACGGGCTGGGAAGGGTCGCGGGGTTCACGGTCTCGAGGGCCGCGTACCATGGTTCGAGCAACCCTGGCACCGACGCTCCGAGCAGATCATCGGGCGCCCCCTCGCAGAACACGCAGCCGTCCGGCCCAGCGACCGACCCCTCGCCTGCCGACAATACCGCCGCGCCGCCCTTGCAGGCATACTCGCCTGCGGACCAGTTGAAGGTCTGACGGACCAACTTCGGCTCGCCGCACTCCAGAGCCTTGCTCGCATCTTTGAGAGTGGTCGGCAGCGGGTCGGGGAACGTCGGGCAGGTGTTCGTCGGCCCGAAGATCTTCACGGTCACCTTGTGGTCGCGGGGTTCGCAGTAGTTCCCGGGGCTGGGCCGACCACAGCCGAACTCGCTCGCGTCGCGAAAGACGAACGAATCGACGCAGCTCGCCGGCGTCGACAACGTCTGCCCCAGGATGTCGATCGTGAACTGGGCGCACTGCACCGTGGTCACGTTGCTCTTGCCGGCGTTCTCGATCTTCAACCGGCCATTGCCGGGGCAGGGCGAACGTTGCGCTTCGACGCCAGCCGCCGCCATGACCGCGAACAGAGCGCCAGCAATCACGGGACGGAAACGGTCGGTCTTCGGTTCGCTTTCCATTCTTTCTCCTACTTGATGATCCAGGTGTCCGCGCCGCACATGGCCACTGAGGCAACGGGCCCCTCTGACCCGGGTTCGACTCGCCAACAGTGCCCGACGACGGGACTGGATTGGAGAGAGAGAGAGAGAGTCAAACATCAACCTGCGACGATCCGGGCCCGTTCCGA
>DRKG01000007.1 GCA_011051855.1 bacterium
AGCGCAGGCGTGGCCGTGGCCACGCCGAGCATTCTGCCAAGGAGTTCGCGGAGCGAACGGACGCCGCAGGCGGCCGCTCTTCTGCCGCATGGGCGTGGATGGTGCGTGCCGGGGGCGCTGGTTCATGCATAGATCGGGTTAGCATTCCGGCCTGCCGATGCCTACCCCTCGCACGATGTCGCTGTTCGCCCTCCTGCTGACCGCAGCCTGTAGCCAGGCGACGCTGCGCCAAGAACGCCCGGAACGCGCGGTCTGGCAGGATCCGGTCCCGCGCCGCCGGGAGCACATCGATGACTACGAACCGCCGCGGGGCCGGCCGTATGCGCACACGCGGGTGCGGCTGCAGTTGTTTCGCGACAACGTCGAGTTCGATGAGCTCGACCTCGAACTCGACAGCTCTCCCGACGTGAATCTGCGCGACTTCGGGCGCGAACGGACCGGCTTCCGCGGCGAGTTCGGCAGCGGGCAGGTCGGCGGCTTCTTCCAGTTGTTCCGCGAAGATACCGAGAGCCGCACGCTGTTCGGGCCCGACATGCGCAGCTACGGGATCGGCGGCGGGGTCGCGGGAGCCCCCGCAGTCGGTCGCACCGGCCCGATCGAGTTCGCCGTGCCGTTGCGCTTCGAGGTCGACATGGTGCTCGGCGACGAGGACACCGGCACCTACGATCAAGATCTCTTCTACCTCGAGAGCCGATTCGAAGTCGGTTTCGGCGTGCGCATCTTCGGCCTGCAGGCGTCATCGGGCCTGATCGTCGACAGCCTCGCCGGCACGTTCGATTCCGACGATCCGGCGAACTTGGCGAGTCCGGGCTCCGCCGAACTCTCCGGCACCAACATCGGCGCCTACGTCGAAGCGCTCTACAAACACCCGCGCGTGCCGTTGATGGCGAGCGCGCGCGCGATCGTCGGCGACCTCCAGGGCATCGAGCTCACCTTCGGCTTTGCTTTCTGACTACGCCGATGACGTTTGCATACGACTACCCGCGACCGGCGGTCACCGTCGACACCGTGCTCGCCACTTGCGGAGAACGGGGCGAGCTGCGCGTGCTGTTGATCCGCCGCGGCCACGAACCGTTCGCCGGCCGCTGGGCGCTGCCGGGCGGGTTCGTCGACGAGCACGAAGACCTGGAGGTCGCCGCCCGCCGCGAAATGCGCGAGGAGACGAACATCGAACTCGACCGGCTCGTGCAGCTTGGCGCCTACGGCACTCCCCATCGCGACCCGCGCGGACACACCGTCGGCATCGCCTACCTCGCCGTCTGCGGCCCCGGCGCAGTCACAGCCCGCGCGGGCGACGATGCCGTCGAATGCCGTTGGTTCGCGGCGCGGCGGCCACCGGCGCTCGCCTTCGATCATGCCGACATCCTGCGCGACGCGCGGCGCGAGTACGCCCGGCTGGCGGCGAATCGGCAACTGTTCCAAAGCACGTTCTTCGGTCGACGGCGACCACCTTTCCTCGAACGGCTGCGACGTGCCGCGCGCGCGGTGGCGCAGTGACCGCGATCAACTCCGCTACACCGCGCTCGCTCCCGATCACGGACGTGACCCTGGCGGCCCTCTCTCTGCACCGATAAACGTCTGCCGTGCGCTGCTTCGTCGCCCTCGATCTTCCGCGCCCGGTCAAGAACCACCTGCACAAGGTGACGGCCCCGCTGCGCGAACGCTTCGACCTGAAGTGGGTCGCGCCCGACCAGATGCACGTGACGCTGGTGTTCGCGGGCGACGTCGAGGAACGCGCGGCGCGGGAACTCGGCCACGCCGTACAGGAGGTCGCGCTGCCGCCGCTGTCGCTGTCGCTCGCGTCGTTCGGTGTGTTCCCGCCGAAGGGCCTGCCGCGGGTGATCTGGGCGGGCCTCGGTGGCGATGTCGAAGCGCTGCGCGCGCTGCACGAGGAGCTGGCGGCACGCGCCGAGCAGATCGGCGTGCCGCGGGAGAAGCGGCCGTTCTCGCCGCACGTCACCGTGGCACGCTTGAAGTCGGCGTTTTCCGCGCTGGCTCTACTCGACCGGGTCCACGAGCTGTCCGCCGAACTCAAGAAAAAGCCGTTCGCGCCAACCGGTCTGACGCTCTACCGGAGCACACTCACGCCCGGCGGGCCGCGGCACGAGGCCCTGGTTACTCGCGATCCGGTTACTCGAGATCGAGGTTGACCAGCACCCGCTGCACGTCGAGCGTGCGCGGCGCCTCGAGCATGCGCGCGGCGATGCGGCGACACTCGTCGACGCTGTAGCGGCTGAGCACCTTCAGCACACCACGCAGCCGCACCGGAGCGATCGAAAAGCTCCGGTAGCCGACGCCGATGTAGAACGGCACGCGCTGCGGATCGGCCGCACTCTCGCCGAACAGCACCAGCGACTTCTGCTTGCGATCCGCCTCGCGAACCATGCGCTGCAGGGTCTCGAACACGGCGGGGTGCACCATCTCGTAGTAGTCGCGCACCGCTGCGTTGTCGCGATCGGCTGCCAACAGATGGGCCTGCAGGTCGTCGATGGCGACGACCGCGAAGTCGCTGTCGTTCAACAACGGCCCGATCGACATCGCCGCTGCCGGCACCTCGATGATCGGCGCCAATGCGACGTCGGCGGCACATGGCACCTTCGCCTTCATCAGCGCAACTCGCTCCTCCAACAGCGCCGCTTTGACCCGCTGCAGGTCGGAGACCGAGGTCACGAACGGCGCCAGCACGGCCACGTCCTTGGCATCGGCCGCGGCGCGCAGGATCGCCCGCAACTGGCGGCGCATGACCTGCTGATTGCTCAGCAGTCCGCGCACGCCGCGCCGCCCCATCGCCGGATTGCGCTCCTTCTGCTGCGACGTCAACTGCAACGTCGACGCCTGCACGTCGAGCAGGCGAAACGACACCGGCTGCCCCTGCTGCGCCGAAATGACGTCGCGGTAGCACTGCACCAGTTCGTCTTCGCCGGGCTCGTGGTCCTCGGCCAGAAACTGCAGTTCGGTGCGATAGACGCCGACGCCCTGCATGCCGAAGGTCCGCGCCAGGTCGGCTTCGCCGGCACTGCCACACGAACCGAGGATACGGACCGCACTGCCGTCGCGGGTGCGGTAACCGTCGCCGTCACCGCTGGGCGCAGCGGCCGTCGACTGGCTCTCGCGCCACCGTTGCGCACTGGTGGTCGCTTCGGCCAGGATCGTGTCGCTCGGAGAGGTGATCAGTTCACCGTCGGTCGCGTCGAGCACGACCAGATCCCCGTCGCGCAGGAGCTTGGACAGGTCGCGGATCCCGGTCAGGGTCGGGATGCCCATGCTGCGCGCGAGGATCGCCGCGTGCGAACTCATCCCACCCTCTTCGGCGACGATGCCCTCGACCTGTTCGTTGTCGAGGTTGAACATGTCGGCCGTGGTCAGCTTGCGCGCCGCCAGGATGTAGGGGCCGCTCGGCATTTCGCCATCGCGCACCGCCGCCGCCTCGATGTTGCGCAGCAGCCGCGTCGCGACGTCGCGCAGGTCGCTCG
>DRKG01000008.1 GCA_011051855.1 bacterium
ACCGCCGCCTGCACCCGCTCGAACGTGCGGATCGACCAAGTCGCCGGCGCCGGTTCCTCGGACGCGCGCAGCAAGGATTCGTTGACCACCCCCTGCGGACACGCGGGAGCGGCGACGGCGCAGAGCACCGGGAGCAGCAGCAGATACGGACGCATAGGTCGCGGAGACTACCGCGCGACCGCCGCCGCCGGCAGGGGCAAGCCGGCGCGAACGCGCTACTTGCCGCTGGCGCGGATATTCAGGTCGGCGCGCTTCTTGGCCAGTTCGAGCATGCGCTTCTGGTGGCGCAGGTAGTACTCGGCATTGCTCTTCAACCGACCGAGCGTGTTGGCCTCGTTCTCCTCGTGCCCCTGGAACTGTGCCCCGGCGAGGATCTTGCTCATGTAGTTCTTGGTGCACTTGGGCAAGGCCTTGAAGCCCGGGCTGTACTTCTTGAGGTAGCCGTAGGCCTTGCCGAGTTCCTTGACCGACTTGCGCGTCTTGGCGCCGCCGGCCGGCGTGAAGGCGGCGAACGCCTGGATCGCCTTGTCGAGATCCTTCTCCGCCTTGAGCAGCTTGTCGAAGGGCGCTTCGGCCAAGCTCGGTTTGATCGCCAAGGCCGGCATCCAGCGTTCGCCGTTGCAGCCGGCACACGGGAACCCGCCGGTGCCGCGGCACGCCGGACAGACGCTCCAACGCTTGGCACTGCCGACGCGCAATCGGGCGCCCCCGCCGCAGACGGTGCACAAGAGGAACCCCGCCCCCATGCAGCCCGCACACGGAACCCGTTGCAGCGGGTCGGCGATCTTGCCGCTGCCGGCGCACGCGCGGCACGGCGCGAGCAACTTCTCGGCGCGCTTGCACTCTGGGCAGACCTTGGCGTCCTTGGCGAAGCGTGCGCAGGTCTGGCAGGGCGCCTTGCCGGTGCCCTTGCAACTGGCGCACTTCGGCTCCGGCCATTCGGCCCACTGGTGCAAGCCGTCGTCGTCGACGACGGTCGCCCGTTCGATGCGATCGGGCACCAGGTAGCGAGCCTGCGCAGATGCCGGCGCCAGCGGGCCGATCACGGCCACGAGGAGGAGGAGGCTGGTCTGGAGTCTGGTCATCGCCGATACCGGTGGAGGGCAGACGATACCGCGGCGGGCGCCGCAGGTGCAGCCCGAACGGGGCCGCTCACTGCTCGTCGTCCCCCTCGCCGGGGCCCGCTTCGTCGATGGACTCACGCGCGCGCTGCAGGCGCAGCCGCAGGCGGCGGTTCTGCCGCCGCAACCGGCTGTTGCTCTGCCGCAAGCGCGAGGCCTCGTCGAGCAACGCAGTGAGGTCCGCGACCGCCACCTGCACGGCGCCATCGGCTTCAGCCACCAGCCGGCGCAGTCGCTTGCGAAGGGCCTCGTCGTCGTTCATCGTCGGTCACGATGCCGACTGTCGGGCCGTGTGCAAGATCCCACGGCCGACAGGTCAAAACACCTTGGCGGTCGCGCGGCTGAGCACCTCGTCGCACAGCGTGCCGACGCCCGCGAGGATCGCCCCCCAGCCGTAGGTCCCGCGGGTCCGCACGGTGATGCCGCTCTCGTCGACCTTGTAGGTGACGGTCGTCGACCCGAGTGCTTCGGCGAGTTCGTCACCGTCCGGCAAGGCGTCGCTGTCGAAGCCGAGCTCCTCTTCGTTGGCATCGACGAGCGGGTAGAGCATCGTCTCGATCGATCGCCATCCGAGTTCGATCCCGCGGAACGAGCGAAGGTGCAGCACACCGCTCTGCCCGGCGGCCGCGGCCGCCAATCGGGCGAAGTCCTCCTGCCCGACGAGGCTGTTCGCCGGCCGCTCGACGCGCCGCAACGCGCGCACCAGCCCGGCGGCGTCGGAACCGATCCACAGCCCGTCGTCGCCCAGGTAATAGCACGGCGACACCTGGAAGCTCCCATCGACCTTGAGGTTGCAGAAGCGCACCTCGCCGCCTTCGACCTTGCGGCTGCGCCACTCGACACCGCCCTCGCGCGCCGTCATCGCCTCGACGCGCAGCAGGAGCGCGCCGATCGTCTCGGCATCGCGCACGCCGACGTGAACCAGCAGTTCGGGCTTCGGCATCGCCCCCTTCTCGAGCGCGATCGCAAAGCCGACCTGATTCCCGAACGCGCTCAGGATGCGGTGCACTTCCTGCGGCGACGTCCCGGCGTGCGCCAATTCACGGCGCAGCTCCCGTCCCAGTTCGCGCCGGATCTCGCGCTGCACCTCGCGCGGCAGCAATTCCACGAACCGCCGGAACGCACCGATCACCGCCGGGACATCGCAACTGCCGGCACCGAACAGGACGGTGTTGGGCGAACAAGCCCTGGCGAAACCGAGGTCGACCGGCTTGCTGACGAGCGCCTTGAGCAGGCCCTTCTCGCTGCCGCGCACGGCGATGTGCAACATCTCGGCGCCTCCTTCCTCACCCGCGGCAGCCGCCGCGTAGATCGAGTCGACCCGCCCCAGCCCGATGGCGTCCGCGAAGTCGGCCGCCTCGTACGGCAGGTGCGGCGCGAGCGAGTCCATCACGCTGCGCGTGTTGACCATGCACAGAGCCAACGCCGGAAACTGCTGGCGCAGGGCAGCGAAGTCGGAAGCGGCGACCAGGCCCCGGTCGCGACCAGCGGCAACCGCGGCGATCTCGCGCAGGAACCCGCGACTGTTGCTCAGGCAATAGGTGCCGGCGATCGAGCCGGCGAACACCGGCGGGCCCTCGGCAGCCTGCGCGCGGTAGAACGGGTGCCCGCCGATCTCGATCCGCTCGATGGTGACGTCGACGCCGAACCGCTCGGGCAGCCGCGACAGCGCGCGCACGCAGCGGTTGATCGCCGGCCGTTCGTTGCCCTCGTCGAGCAGCAGCGCGACCGACGGCCCCATGCCCTCGATCGAGAAGCGCCCCACGGCCAGCGTCATCGGCCGGCCGACCACGGCTCGTGCATCGGCCGGGCGCAAACCGACCTCGTGCAGAGCCTCACGCAGGTCATCGGCCGCTTCGGCCAGACCTTCCTCGAGCTGCTGCTCGACGACCTCGCGCGGCAGGCGGGCCAGGAACTGCTTGACGAGCCCGGCGATCGGCATGCGCGCCGTGGCATCGCTGCATGCGTCGAGGCCGGCGAACTTCACCGCCGCGTAGGTCGACGCCGGCAGCAGGTCTTCGACCGAGCGCGACTGGTGCAGAGGGGTCTGGGCCGGGGCAAGAGCGCCGACGACGAGAGCCGTGACGGAAACGAGATGGGTTCGCATGGTGATGTCGGTGAACGGAAAGCGGCCGAAAGGCTGAGGCTCTGGCACAAGTAGCCGGCCCCAAAGGCAAACCGTCGGCATACGATGCTGCCCGAGGAAGATTCCATGACCGCCCCCCTACTGCCCCTCTCCACTCCCCTGCTCTTCTGCCTGGCCGCGAGTGCCCAGGTCCTGCCCGGCGACCTCGCCATCACCGGTTTCTCCACCAGCGCCTTCGGCATCGCCCGTTCCGGCACCGTGACCGGCTACGCGACCTCCAGCTTCGGCGGCGGCACGTCCCAGGCCGTGCTGCACGATCCGACGACGTTCACCGACTTCATTGTCGGCGGCTTCGGCTTCGTCGGACGCGCGACGATCACCGGCCCCGGCACGATGACCTACACGCCGATCACCACCAACATCGGCACCGCGAGCCAGTTGAGCTGGGACCCATCCGGCAACCTCATCGTCGCCGACGCCGGCACCGACAGGGTCCGCCTCGTCACCCCGACCGGCGTGGTCAGCAACCTCAGCATCGGCCCGCAACCGTGGGGCACGACGCTCAACTGTGGCGCCTACAACCCGATCACCGGTGACATCATCGTGGGCAACCAAGGTGGGGTCTACCGCCTCGCGCCTGGCACGACCACCGGAGCCCTGATCGCCGGCGGCCTCGGCGGCTACACCTCGAACGTGCAGTTCGACATGCTGAGCGGCGACATCCTGGTCACGGTGCTGCAGGCAGACCGCCTGGTGCGCATCGACGGCAACGGCATCGTCAGTGACGTGATTCCGCCAGGCACCGTGCCAGGACCGAATGCGCTGCAGATCGACGACCTCGGCAACTACCTCATCGGGGCATCCCAGGGCAACGTCTACCGCGTCGATGCCACCGGCACCGCGACGCTGATCGCCACCAACACGTCCCCCTCGAGCACGGTCTCGGGCCTCGCCTTCGTGCACGGCGGCTGCTCCGTACAGTCGATCGGCACGGCGTGCAGCAGCGCCATCGGCCCGACCTCGCTCGTGATCGGCGGCGACTGCTCGATCGGCGGCCTCTTGACGACGACTTCGTACAACCACTCGCCGAATGTGCTCGGTGTCACGGTCCTGTCGCTGGCACAACTGCCGGTGCCGCTCGACCTGGGGGCGACGTTCGGCGCTACCGGCTGCTCCCTGTACGTATCTCCGGACGTGCTGGTGGGCGGACTGACCGACGGCGCCGGCGAGCTGCACTTCGACTTCGCCAGCAACAACACGTTCCTGGGCCAAGCGATGTACGTCCAACACAGCGCGCTCGAAGCAACGCAACTGAGTTCGTTCACCAGTTCGAACGCCGCGGTCGTCAACTACTGATCGCCGGCTCGCCCCGGCTCCTCGCCGGCGGGCGTCAGATCGGCGTTGTAGAGCACGCGCAGCAGGTAGAGGCCGCGCGCCGGGGCGGTCGCGCCGGCCAGGCGACGGTCGCGCCCGCGCAGCACTTCGCCGACCCACTCGGGATCGCGGTTGCCGTAACCGACCTCGAGCAGGGTGCCGACCAGGTTGCGGACCATGTTGTAGAGAAAGCCGCTGCCCTGCACGGCGAAGTCGAAGCCGGATCGCCGGCGGAACAGGTGCACGTGGTGCAGCGTGCGCACGGTGCCGCGCGAACGCGCGTAACCGGGGTTGGTCGCAAACGACGCGAAGTCGTGCCGGCCGACGAGGCAGCGGGCCGCGCGCCGCATCGCGTCGAGATCGACAGCGCGACGGCTCCAGTGGAAGTACGGCCGTCCGACGGCCGGCTTCACCGGACTGCACACGACCCGATAGAGGTAGCGTTTGCCGCCGGCGAAGAAGCGCGCGTGGAAGTCGTCGGGAGCGACCCGCGCGCGCTGTACGGCGACGTCCTCGGGCAGATTGGCATTGAGCGCAAGCTGCAGTTTGCCGGGCGGAAACGTCCGCGGGATCCTGACGTGGGCACACTGGCCGAAGGCGTGCACACCGGTGTCCGTGCGGCCGGCGCCCTCGACGTGGGTATCCGGCAGATCGATCGCCGCGCAGGCGCGTTCGAGCTCTTCCTGCACGGTGCGCACACCCGCCTGGCGCTGCCAGCCGTGGAAGCGTGAACCGTCGTAGGCGATCGTCAGCAGGTAGGTCGGCACGGGCGCGCCGACGATACCGTCAGCCGCGCAGGAACAACCAGGCGAACAGCGCGCTGACCAGGGTCGCGGCGCCAATGATGCCCGCCATCACGACGTTCTGCTGCATCACCAAGAACCACGACGCCGCGCTGCCGCCGCCGGCACACAGCAGGAGCGGCACCACCACGCCCGCGATCGGCCTGCGCCGGGGCATCACTTCCTGGCGCGTCTGCGCCGGTTTGGCAGCCGGAGCGGCTTCTTCGCGCGGCGGTGCCAGGGGTCGCCTGGCGACCTCGCGCCGTTCGACCGGCCGGCGGGTCGCGTGCTTCTTTTCGGGCGCCAAGACCTCGTCCCCGACGAACTCCGGCGTTGCCGTCGCCTCCCCGAGGATTTCCTGCCCGAACACCGTGGTGCTCGCGAGCGCGGAACCCGGCAGCAACTCGTCGAGCGGTTCTTCCTGCAGCATCGACCAGCTCTCGTCGGCGGGCGGGGCGTGCTTCACCTCCTCGCCACCGGCAAACAGCAGATCCTCGGCATCCGGCGGCCCGTCGGCAGCCGCGCGCTGCTGATCGAGGCTGACCTCGCCGTAGGCAAACGGGTCGTAACGTGTCATGACGTGCTCGTGTATCTCCTGCGTTGGTAGCTCGACGGGATGCCGCGTTCGCGCCGGTACTTGGCGACGGTGCGCCGCGCGATCTGCACCCCTCGGTCCCGAAGGGCGGCGACGATGTCGTCGTCCGAAAGCGGCCGGGCTTTGTCTTCCTGCTCGACCAGCTCGGCGATCTGCTGCGCGACCGCCATGCGCCCTTGCCCTTCGCACGGCTCGGCGTCGATGCGACCGCCGTCGAAGAAGTCGCGCAGCGCGAACACGCCGCGGTCGGTCTGCACCGACTTGCCCGCGATCGTGCGGCTGACGGTCGACGTGTGCAGGTCGAGTTCGTCGGCGATCTCGCTCATGCGCAGCGGCCGGATCGCCGTCCGACCGCGTTCGAGGAACGCACGCTGTCGCCGCATCACCGCACCGACGACCCGCGACAAGGTCGCCTTGCGCTGGTTGACCGCCTCGATCAGATCGCGCGCCGAGCGCAGCTTCGGCCGCAGGTAGTCGCGCACCTCGCGCGCGGTGCGGCGATCACCGCACAAGGCGGCGTAGTCGGCGTTGATCTGCAGATCGGGCAACGCCTCGTCGTCGAGAGCGACGCGCACCTCCCCGTCCTGCAGCCAGGCGTAGGCATCGGGCTGCAGGTGCCGGTCGCCGTCGTCGACGAATTCGGCCGCGGGCCGCGGGTTCAGCGTGCCGACGCGGTCGATCAGGTGCTGCAGTTCGTCGATGGTCAACTGCAGCGCCCGCGCGACCTCGGGCAGCTTGTTGCGCGACAACGGGTCCAGGTGTTCGCGCAGCATGCGCTCGATCAGCGGCAGGTCGGGATCGTCTTCCGCCTGCAGCAGCATCGCCTCGATCGCATCGCGCGCGCCGATCCCGCGCGGCTCCAACGTGCACAGCACCGCCCGGGCCTCGCCGACAAGCTCGCCGTCGAGGTCGAGGTCGCGCGCCAGTTCGTCGTCTTCCACCACCAAGAGGCCGCGTTCGTCGAGGCGGTCGACCAGCAACATGACGACTTCGGCCAGCAGCGGCGGCACTTCGCGGAAGGCCAGTTGCTGGCTGACGTGCTCGCGCAGGCTCTCGCCGGGTGCCGCGACGCTGTTCAGGAAGCCTAGCTTGTTGTCGTCGCCGCCGTCCCCGGCGGGCCGCCACTCCTCCCAGCCTGCTTCCTCGGGCTCGCTGCGCTCCAGCTCGGGAGCATCCGGCGTGCCAACTTCCTTGCACTGCAGCTCGAGCACCTCGTTCTGCTGCAGCTCCGCCTCCAGGAACGGCAGCAGGTCCGCGGTCGCCAGCTGCAACACCTCGATCGACTGCAGCATCTGCGGCAGCAGCGCGAGGCGCTGCTCCTGGCGTTGGCCGAGTCTGAGGTCGAGCGACATGGGTGCGGTCTCCAAACTTGGGATCGACCACAACCGCAGCGATCTTGAGCACTTGGCGGCGACCGTCCAGGAATTCGGCAGTCGCGACCGGAGCCCCGATGGCAGCGCGGAACCGGCGGCTGCACCCGGGCTACCGCCGTCGGCGCTGGGGCCGCGCCTCGGGGCTGGCCGCGAGCGGGTCCTCGGGCCAACTGTGGCGCGGATAACGACGTCGCAGCTCTTTCTGCACGCCGGGGTAGACGTTGGTCCAGAAGCTCATCAAGTCGGTCGTGACCTGCACCGGGCGGTGGTTCGGCGCCAACAGGTGCAGCACCACCGGCACACGGCCGCCGGCGAGCCGAGCAACTTCGCGCAGGCCGAAGAACTCTTGCAGGCGCGCGGCGACGGTCGGGCCGGCCTCGGCGGTGTAGTCGACGACGGCGGCGCGCCCGCTCGGCAGGGCGATGCGGTCGGGGGCCGAGCGCTCGAGGGCGGAACGTTGTGCCGGCGTCAACTGCGCCAGCAGCAGGTCCTTCACCCTGGCATCGCGGAGCTGCTTCAGGTCGGCGCCGGTAAGTAGGTCGATGGCGGCAGCGGCGATCGCGTCGTCGTCTAGGGGCGGCAGTTCGAGTTCCGGCATGCGCCCGCGCAGCCACTGCACGCGCGCGACCAGGCGCCGCAGGTCCTTCTGCTCGCCGAGCCAGCGCCACGGATCGGCGGCCAACACCGGCAGCAGGAGTTCGCGCACCCTCTCGGCCGGCAGTTCGCCCCCGCGCGCCGCACGCAGCACCAGGTCGTAGTAACGCTGCTCGCGCACGGCAACGACCCGTCCCTGGGCCTCGTCCAGGCTGGCCACGACCGCCGTCCGCAGCGCGTCGGGCCCGGCGGCATCGAGATCCGTGAGCGTCAGTGCGGCGACCAGATTCGCGTGCGAACGCTGCTGGCGGCCGCTCTCGTGCAAGCGCAACGCGAGCACCAGGTCTTCTCCGTCCACGACCTTCGGTAGCACGACCCCGCGCCCGCCGACCATGGTGCCGGTGCGCCCGTCGCCCACGGCACGGCGCACGACCCGGTCTGGACAACCGCGCAACAGGCAGCGGTTGAGCGCCGCGAAGTCGTCGTCCCCGTCGTCGACGCCGCGACCCTGGCCGCGCGGCAGGAGGCGATCGCGCGCCTGCCGCAGCGCGCGCGCCGGCCCCGGTTGTGTGCCAAACCCGCGGCACAGCGCGGCCGGGAACCCACGTCGTTCGGCCGTCAGGAACGCGTCGACCGCGACGTGCAGATCGGCGCCCTCGTCGCCGCGGCCGAGCTGATCGACCTCGGCGAGCAAGGTCGCCGCGGTCGCGGCCGCCACGGGGCAACCGAGCTCGCGGCCGGCGAGCACGACCGCGCCGAGTCGAGGATGCAGCGGCATCGCGAGCAAGCGTTCGCCGAACGGCAGCAGCCGGCCCCCATCGGGCGCAATCGCGCCGAGGCGCCGCAGCAGTTCGTCGGCGGCGTGCAGAGCATCTTCCGGCGGTGCCTCGAACCAACCGAACGCGGCGGGATCGCGGCCGGCGAAGGCGCGCACCGACAACGCCGGACCACACAAGTCGACGCGCTGCACCTCGGGCAGCGCGTGCGCCGGCATGCCACGTTCTTCGGCCGCCGTCCACAACCGGTAGCAGCGACCGGGACCGGTGCGCCCGGCGCGGCCGGCCCGCTGCGCGGCCGAGGCCCGGCTGATGCGCCCCATCTCGAGCACGTCGACACCGCGGCCACGATCGAAGCGCAGCTCGCGCGCGAGGCCCGAATCGACCACCGCCGTGACCCCCGGAATCGTCAGCGAACTCTCGGCGACGTTGGTCGACAACACCACCTTGCGAACCGCTCCAGGGCGGATCGCGACCGCCTGCTGCCGCAGATCGAGCCGACCGTGCAGCGGCAGCACGTCGACCGCGCGCCGGCCGGCGAGCCGCTCGAGCGCGCCCAGGCACCGCTGGATCTCCCCCACTCCGGGCAGGAACACCAGCACGTCGCCCGCGGTCTCGTCGAGGGCGCGTTCGACGACATCGCGCACCTGCACCTCGAGGGCGTCGCGGCGCGCCCGCGGCAGGTGCACGATCTCGACCGGATGGAGCCGCCCGTCGGCCTCGACGACCTCCGCACCACCGAGGAAAGCACGCAACGGCTCGGGCGCGAGCGTCGCCGACATCACGCACAGCAACAGGTCCTCGCGCACCGTCGTGCGCGCCTCTTGCAACATCGCCAACGCCAGGTCTCCCTCGAGGTGTCGTTCGTGGAACTCGTCGAGGCAGACTGCGGCGACCCCGTCGAGGAACGGATCCTGCACCAGTTGGCGCACCAGCACACCTTCGGTCACGAAGCGCACCCGCGTCCGCCGCGAGACCTTCTTGTCGCCGCGCACCTGGTAGCCGACCAGGCCACCGAGTTCGGAGCCGAGTTCCTCGGCGACCCGGGCGGCAGCGGCACGCGCCGCCAACCGCCGCGGTTCGAGCACGACTACCTGGCCGTCGTGGTCGAGCAGATCGAGCAGAGCCGGCGGCACGCGCGTGGTCTTGCCGGAACCGGGCGGCGCCATCAGCAGCACGGTCGACGTCCGCCGCAGCGCCGCCAACACGGCCGGCAACGCCGGATCGATCGGCAGCGGTTCGATCGGCTTCACGACAGCGGCCGCCGGCCCTCGATCGCATCCGACAGGATCGACGAACTGACCTGGGCGATCGACGAGCCGGCCGGCAGCCCGCGTGCGAGTCGCGTTACCTTGGCGCCACTCGCCGCCAGCTTCTCGGCCAGGAGTTGCGCCGTGCCTTCGCCCTCGAGGTCGGGATTGGTCGCCAAGCACACTTCACGGAACGAGCCCTGCTCCACCCGCTGCAGCAACTGCGCGATCGTCAGATCCTCGGGGCGCACGCCTTCGACCGGCGACAGGCGCCCCTGCAGCACGTGGTAGACGCCGCGGTAGCCGATGTCCTCGAAGCGGGCGACTTCCCGCGGGTCTTCGATCACCAGCAGCATGTCGCGTTCGCGCGTCTCGTCGCCGCACACTCCGCAGGGATCGCTGGCATCGAGCTGGAAGCAGATCGAGCAGTTCTTGACCGCGGCGCGCACCGCCTCGATCGCGTGCGCCAGCGCCAGCGCCTCATCGCGCTCGACCCGCAGCAGGTGGAACGCCAGCCGTTCGGCCGTCTTCGGCCCGACACCCGGGAGCCGGCTGAGCCGCTCGATCAGCGTCTCGATGGTGCGGTCGCGAGCTGCCATCGGGGTGCGTGCGCCGGCCGAATCGCGGCTAGAAGCCCAAGCCGGGCAGGTTCATGCCGCCGGTGATCTTGGCGGTCTCCGCCTCGCGCACATCCTTGGCGGCGGCGAGTGCTTGGCGCACGGCCGCTGTCACCAGGTCTTCGAGCGTCTCGACGTCGTCGGGGTCGACCGCCGCCTTGTCGATCTGGATCGACAGCAGCTCCTGGTTGCCGTTGACCTGCGCCTTGACGGCGCCGCCGCCGGACGTGCCCTCGAGCACGCGCTCCGACAGCGAACGCATCGTCTCCTGCATGCGCCGCTGCATGTCCTGCGCCTGTTTCAACAGGCTCTGCATGTCGCCGAATCCGGATGCCATCGAATACCTCCGGCCAGCACTATGGCTGCCCGATCGAACCGACGCCAGCCCCGCCCGGCGACAACTGCAGCCGGCGCCCGCGAGATCCCCTCGTTGCTCAGCGGCCCCTCGACCCTGCCCGCAGCACCACCGGCTCCGAGGCGGCATGCGCACCATGGTCCGAGCGCTACCTACCTTTCAGCTGTACTTCCGGCGGCTTGCGAGACACTTGCGGGTTCGGTCATCGAACCCACAATGGCAGTTCGGACAATCCAACCGAAAGGCGCGCCCAGCGGCGGAATGGTGCTCGTCGCCATAGAGGATGTCCCGCAGCCGTCCCGACCCGAGCTGGCCCAGCCTGAAGGTCACGTAGCACAGTTGGACCGTACCGTCCGCTCCCACCCATACCATGCGGTACTTGTCGCATGGGACCTTCATGTCCGCGCCCTTCAGCAGCCAATCAGGAATGGAGCGCAGACCGATCTCCGAGTTCTCGATCCGTTCGGGGCTTGCTCGCTTCAAGCGCAGCAGCTCCTCGACGACGACGTTGATCTTGTCTCGGTCGCCTTCCCGGAACTGCAGCCCCTTGCCCGGTCCTTCCGTGAAGTACGGGAGGGAATAGTGCACGAGATCGACCTGCATCGGCGTGTCATACCGGTTCGCGAACGCGACTGCGGCCGCGAGCTTGTCCTTCGCACAGCTCGGCTTCATCAGAAGCCAGTTCATACGCATGGACACAGCCGCACCGTAGCGCTCTCTGACCACCTGCACACCGCGCTCGAGGCGCGCGAACGAACCCGGCCTCTGCGTGTACTCATCGTAGTCCGCCCCGGTGCCGTAGTATCCGAACGTCAGGTGCCTCAACCCCGCATCGAACAACTCGTCGATCTTCTCTTCGAGCAGGACTCCATTGGTCGTGACGTACGTCGCCAGACCCTTGCCGACGGCACGGTGGATGACCTGGGGCAGGTAGGGGTGCAGCAATGGTTCGCCGCCGTACAAACGCAGCGACCTGACACCGAGCTCGGCCGCATCATCGACCAGGTCGTCCAAGACTTTCGGCGGCAATTGCTGCCCCGCCATGAATCCGCGCTCGTAGAGACACCCGGCGCATCTCTGGTTGCACCGGGCCGTCAAGGCCACCGTCAGATTCACCGTGTCCGCGCGAATCCATCCCGGCACACGACTGCCGATCGAATGCTGGGCAACCTGCACCGCCTCACGCACCCCGCGCAGTGCCCTGCGAGCGGCTGGATACTGCCGCGCGATGGCACGTCCGACGTCGTGTGACCAACGAAGCATGCGTCTCAAGCCATGACCCCTTCGCGGACCTCTCCGCTGATCGCGCCGTCGTAGACTCCCGCATACCTCTCCGCCACCGTAGCCAAGCCGAAGTATCTCTCGACGTGCACTCGGTTCGCCTCACCGAGACGCTCGCGCAACGCCGCATCGCCGACCAACCGCGCCAAGGCGCGGGAGAAACCATCCTCACGGGTCGACGCCACCGGCGCGCCATGCTCCGCCGTCTTGCATACCAAGCCCTGTTGTATTGCCGGCAAAGTCCTTCGCACATCACCGACGTCCGTCGCTACGACGGGCAGGCCATGAGACATGGCTTCCAACAAGGCGATGGGGTGCTGTTCGTCGTCAGACGGCAGCGCGAACACGTGCATCCGGCGGTACCACGGGTTCGGATCCGGCACGGCACCGACCATTTCGATGCGTTCGGCGACTCCGAGCGCCCTCGCCAACTTGGCAGCATCCTCCCGCTGCGGACCATCCCCGACAAGCAGCAGCTTTGCGGCACCATCGCGCAACCGGGCGAACGCTCGAATCAACCGGAGCCAGTTCTTCTCAGGCCGGGCATGCGCCACACAGCCGACCACGAGCTGGCGCCCAGCCTGGCACCGGCGCTCCACCGAATCCGCCGGGGGCGCGACGCCGTTCGCGATCCAGTGACAACGAGCTCGGGGCACGGACCAGCGACGGACCGCGGTGTCGACCATTCGCGACGCGACACACACGACAGCACGCGCACGCGGCAAGACGCGCCGTCGCAACCACTCGCGACGACGCAGAGGGCCGTCGCGCTCCTGCGAGGGCACGACCTCCTCATGGTGAACGAGCGGCACACCGCAAGTGATCGCCGCCACCGCTCCCATCATGGCCCCCCAGTTGTACGAGAGGACCAGATCCGGCCGGAACTCCCGGATCCATGTCCGCATCCTTCGCAACTGCTCCCATGCACTGGCGGGCCTCTGCAATGCATATACCGGCGGCGCCCAGTCCTGCAGCAGGCTCGTCGCCCCGCAGCGCCCATCGGCGGCTACGAAGGCATGCTCATACCTTCCGCCCAACTCGCGACAAACGGCGAGCGTACGCACTTGCGGCCCGCCGACGTCGAAGGTCGCAAAGACGTGCAACAACCTCCAGGGTCGCGGCGCACCATCACCGAGCAGCAAAACACCCTCCCGCCCGGCCACTCGATGCCGACGCCTTGGCCGTCGGCCCGTGACGCCGTATGCGGCTGTCTATCTTGCACATGCATGTCGGACACTTCAATCGGAACGCGTCCCTGGCCGCGCACCGATGCTTGTCGCCGAGAATCAAATCGCGCAATCGCCGCTCATTCAGATTGCCGAGCTCGAAGTGCACATCGCAGAGTTGCACGGTACCGTCCGCCCCAACCCACAACAGCTCGTACGCGTCGCAGGGAACTTCCGCCGCAAGATCCTCGAGCATGAGTCGTGGCAAACAACTGAGGAACGCCTCTGACGGCACCACCCGACGCGGGAACTCCTTCTTCAGCGCAAGGAACTCTCGTGTCACATCCTCGAGCTCGGCACGCATGTCTTCTCCGACCAACAGATCGTCGCCCGGCGAGGAGAAGAAGGGGATCGTCTTGCTGATGGGGTCCACGCCCATGTACAGGCCGAACTCTTGAACCAACCCCCATACCCTGCGCAGGTTCTCGACGCTGCAAGTGCGGCGCGACAACATGTAGTTCAGTTGGATGGCAACCTTCTCCTCGTAGCGGGAACGCACCAAACTGAGAGACGCACGCAACCGGTCGAATGCTCCTTTGCGCTGCGTGTACTCGTCGTAGTCGCCTCCGATGCCATAGAATCCCATGCTCAACCAGCGCAGCCCTGCCGCGTAGAGCTCGTCGATACGCTCGTCGAGCAAGACGCCGTTCGTCGTGACATAAGGCTCCATGCCCAAGGAGCGCGCATGGTGGATCATGGCCGGCAGATCCGGGTGCAACAGTGGCTCGCCACCGTAGAAGCGCGCGGTCGCCACACCCGCTGCAGCGGCATCATCGAGGCATTCCCTGACGGTCTGGAGGCCCAGGCGCTCGCCGAGCATGAAATCGCGCCCGTAGCGGCAACCTCGGCACCGGAAGTTGCAGGCGGCCGTGATTGCGATCGTGATCTGTCGCGGGCCGGGGTTGATGAGGGCCGGAAAAGTCGTGGCCGCACGGTGCTTCCAGCGGGCCAGTCGCTCGTCCTGCCGCTTCAGGAACTCCTTCAGCCCGGAATCCTCTCTCAACAACGGCTTGAGGCGGCGAATCCATCGAGAACGCGCATTCATGACCTATGCGCAAACATTGCCTACAGGACGAGACCAGCGCCTGCTCGACATTGTATCATCGTCTCCCCATATGGACACGATGCGCAGCATGCGGCAACCGCCGCTGCGCATTCCCCTCGGTAATGCACGAACGGCCCCCGACGGGAAGGCCCCGTCCCCGGTGGCGCCAGTTGCGCGCACCGGGGGCGCCGCCTCATGCATAGATCGAGCTACGGCTGCACGCTCAACTCGAGACCGGCACTGCTCGCCCACAGTTGCGGTCCGCACCAGTCGAGCCACAGGGCCTGGGCGAAGACGCCGGCGCCGACGAGCGACGGGTTGGCCGGGATCGGGAACGAGTGCACGGCATCGCCGAACGTATCGCTGGCGATCGTCTGCGTCACTGCGGTGGCGGGGTCGACCAGCACCTCGATCCCGAGCACCGGCAACGACGCCGGCTGCAAGGCCAGCGCGATGACCCCGAACGAGTTCGCCTGTGCGTTGCGCATCACGTAGCCGAATTGCACATTGCCGACGAACGCACCCGAGTTGGCCAGCAGTTCCGGGTCGCCGCTGCAACCGGGCGACGCGGTGCCGTAGCCGGCCGGCCGTTCACTGCCGTTCTGGAGGCCGTCCCCGTCGCGGTCCAGAGCGATGCGCGCGCCCGTGCCGGGTGGAACCGCGGTGAACGCCAGCTCGATCGTACCGGCGGCGGCTCCGACGCGCAGCGCGTCAGGGGTAAACGGCCCGACCCCCGGACGATCGGTCACGAAGGTGTCGCTGCCGGGCTGATACAACAGCCCCGTCAACACCCCGTCGATGATCCCGTGCGCGGTCAAATCGATGTCGCCGGCGGCCGCACGGGTGGTCACCAACTGGGCGTCGGCGGCCAGTTGCGGCGTATTCGCGTTCGCCTGCGTCAGCATGAACTGGTAGCCAACCAGCGGTGCCGTGCCGGTATCGAGGCTGAGCAGGAACGTCACGATGTCGTCCATCTGCTGCGCCGGCCACGGGTTGAACACCGGTTGCGCCAGGAACGTCGTCAACGTGTCGATCGATCCGTCGTGGACGAAGCCGAAGCCGCTCTTCTGCGGTCCGGGTGCGTTCAGCATCCCGACCTTGCGGTAGAGGTTGCGCAGTTGCGCGACCTTGAACTGCTGCGACTCCTGCAGGGTCGATCCGCTGATGACCATGCCGTTGGTGCCGGTCGGCAACGTGTGGCAGGTGTGACACCCGATCAGGCCGAAGTTGCCGAGGCCGACCACGTTGGCGTTGAACGCGACCTGGCCGGCAGCCTCGTTGTTGTTCGGCGGCGTCGTGCGCAGCGAGCGATCGAGCAGTTGGTTGGGGTTCGGCGGCATCGCGATCGCGTTGGCGAAGGCGGCGTAGTCGTCCATGTCCTGGTTCGACAGCATCGACCCGCCCATCAGCGAGTCGAACGCCGGATTGAAGGCCTGGAAGTCGGCTCGATCCCCGCGCCAGTGGAGCACACCGGTGCCTTCGAGACCGCGCAGCGTCTGCGTGGTCATCGGCCCCTTCATCGGGTGGAACGGCAGCAGGCCGAGGTTGAACGGGAACGGCTGCGAGGGCGGCGCCGTCAGATCCCCGCCCGGATCGCCGAGATCCCACGCGATGCCGTCGATGTCGCCGTCGACGTGGCAGGCCGCGCACGACATCGTGCCGTTGCCCGACAGCTTGGCGTCGTACAGGAAGTTGCGCCCCTCACGGATCGCGGCGGGCATCGGATCGACGGTCGCAAGCGGCAGCTCGCTCAGGAGCTGCAGGCTCTGGGTGTCGATGACGGCCAGCGTGTCGGACAGACGATTGAGCACGTAAAGGCGAGCGGCGCTCGGGTGCAGCGCGAGCGCCCGTGGCCCGCGCTTGCTGCGCGTCGCCACCTGGGCGCCGGGCGCGCCGAGCTCGATGCGCGCGATCACGTTGCCGGCGGAATCGACGACACCGATGCGATCGGTGCCGTGAGCCGCAACGAACACGCGACCGGTGGCCCCATCGATCGCGACCCCGAACGGCTCCGCCAACGCAGTCGCCTTCGCTGCCGGGTTCGGCAGCACGTTGTAGTCGATGCCGGGGTTGAGGTCGAAGGCGGTCACCGTCGCCGCCCCTCCAGGGATGATGCGCGTCAGCCGGCTGTCGATCGCATGGCCGCGGAGGTTCGGCTCGAAACGCACGAGGTTGCGCGCCTCGGTATTGGCGATCCACAGTTCGCCGGTCGTCGGATGCACCGCGATGCCGGTGTTGGTCGTGCCCACCGCGTCGTAGTAGCGCGTCACCTGCATGGACACCGGATCGATCTCGGCGACGTCGTGATCGGGCAACGTGAAGGGGAACGCCGCCGCATAGACCGGGTCGTCGGCGCGCACGATCAGCCCCTGCTGAGGCGCTGGCGGCAACAACACGTTGGTCGGCGGCGGCGGCGGCGGCGCGATCGCCGCGGGCAACGTCGTCGTGCCGTTGCCGGAACGCTGCACGACCGCGTAGACCCGCGAACCGTCCGAACTGGTCGCGAGCGCGCGCGGATCCTTGCCGAAGATCGGGATCACGCCGAGCGGTGTCCGCGTCACCGCGTCGAACACGTGCACCTCATCGGTGGTCGCGGCGCTGACGAACGCGCGTCCGCCGGCGAAGACCACGTCGCTCGGTTCGTCGACGACCCGTAGCGTCGCGACCACTCGGCGCGCGGGGACGTCGACGATGCTGACCGAGTCGGACACCTGGTTGCAGACCCAGACCTCGTCGCGGGTGCGCGGATTCACCGACACCGGATCGACCCCGACCGGGATCTCGGCCACGAGGAAGGGAGCCGACGGGTTGCTCAGGTCGAACACGACCAATCGGCCACCGAGCGTGTCGGCCGCAAACAGCCGGCTGCCGTCGGCCGACACGCGCACGGCGGCGACCGGACCACTCTCGTAGTCGACGAAGGACTGGGCAGAAACCGCGACGCTCAGCAAGAGCGTCGCCTGGATGGCAAGGCTTCGCATGGTTCGATAGGTGGGGATTTGGACCCGGAATCAGGCCCGGCTCATGAGGGCCAGTGCAGTATAGAGGCGGCGACCCCGATCGCACAGAGCCCCTCGACCCCACCTCGTCGACCGTTCCGGGTCCGCGACGGTTGCGAAGCGCCCGCTCAGAGCTTGGGCCTGATGCACGGTTTCGGCTATCGTGTTCGCCCGCCGAAGCTTCGCCGCCGACAGGCCTCCGCCTGGCGCAGCCGGCCCCCGCCATCCGCCCTTGCTCGTTGCGCAAGCGCGGACAACCCCAGCGAACACCTCATGCCGAAGAACATCCGAGTCGCCCCCCGCAAGTTCACGGTCTACACCGAGAAGAACCTCGAGAAGGTCCCCCAGTTGTCGCGCTTCTCCGCGGACCAGGTGCTGGCCATGCGCGCCGTCGCCCAGGTGCTGCCGTTCCGCGTCAACGACTACGTCATCGACGAACTGATCGACTGGGATCGCGTGCCGGACGACCCGATGTTCCAACTGACCTTCCCACAGCCGGGCATGTTGGCCGACGGCGAGTTGGACAAGATGATCGACCTGCTCCGGAAGGACGCCGGCAAGGACGACATCAAGACCGAGGCGCGCCGCATCCAACTCGGCCTCAACCCGCACCCGGCCGGGCAGAAGTCGATGAACGTGCCCAAGCTCGAAGGCACCGAAGTCGCCGGCATGCAGCACAAGTACCGCGAAACGGTGCTGTTCTTCCCGTCCAGCGGCCAGACCTGCCATTCGTACTGCACCTACTGCTTCCGCTGGCCGCAGTTCGTCGGCCTCGACGACATGAAATTCGCCGCCCAGGAAGCCGACCGCATGGTCGACTACCTGAAGCAGCACAAGGAAGTGAACAGCGTGCTATTCACCGGCGGTGACCCGATGGTGATGAAGACCCGCGTGCTGCGCCGCTACCTGGAGCCGCTCCTCGCCGACGAGCTCAACCACATCGTCAGCATCCGCATCGGCACCAAGGCGATGGCCTACTGGCCGCAGCGCTTCGTCTCCGACGACGACAGCGACGACCTGATGCGGCTCTACGACGAGGTGCACTCCGCCGGCCGGAACCTCGCGATCATGGCCCACTACAGCCACCCGGTGGAGCTGTCGACTCCGACCGGACAGGCGGCGATGGAACGCGTGCGCCAGACCGGCGCGGTGATCCGCTGCCAGGCACCGCTGATCCGCCACGTCAACGACGATGCCGAGGTGTGGGCGTCGATGTGGAAGCGCCAGATCACGCTCGGCGCGATCCCCTACTACATGTTCGTCGAACGCGACACCGGCCCGCGGCAGTACTTCGAGGTACCGCTCGGCCGCGCCTACGACATCTTCAGCACCGCCTACCGGCGGGTATCGGGACTCGCGCGCACTGTGCGCGGCCCGTCGATGTCGGCGACGCCGGGTAAGGTGCTGGTCGACGGCGTGACCGAGGTGCAAGGCCAGAAGGTCTACGCACTGAAGTTCATTCAGGGCCGCAACCCAGAGTGGGTCAACCGGATCTTCTTCGCCAAGTACGACGAGCACGCGCGCTGGCTCGACGACCTGCAACCCGCCTTCGAGGACAAGTGGTTCTGGCAAGACGAACTCGAGGCGATGAAGCAGAAGGGCTGGTCGGCCGACTGGAGCGACGCCTCGCACATCGACAAACGCGTGTCCGAGTTCGGGCACGTTCAGTTCGCCTGAGCGGCCGACCTACGCGGCGCCTGCCCCACTGGTGTGGCCTGTGCTACTGGGGTGGCCTGAACTGGGGTGGCCTGATACTGGGGTGGGCTGCTACTGGGGCGGCTTGCTCACGCGGTCCGGCGGATCGACCTGCACAACGCGACCGCCGAACTTGTCGAGCACGCGGCTCGTGCGCGGTCCGGGCTGCTGCTGCGCGGCCGCCGGACGCTTCGGTGCGGCACCCGCGGCCTCAGCCGTGTCGTCCGTGTCGTCGGGCACGCGCAGTTCGACCTTGACGTCGCGGCCGGCAGCCTCGCGGATCGCCTTCTTGACGTCCTCGGCCACCACCGGCGAACGCAGCCGGTCACGGTGCATCTTGCGCGGCGATTCGAGGGTGACCACCACCACCCCGCTGTCGTCGGGCCCGTCGAAGCGACACAGGTCGAGGGTCGCCTGCAGCATGCCGCGGTCGGCGCAGCGAGCGAGCGTGCGCGCCTTCAGGTCGTCGGCACCGGCAGGGGGCGCGACCGGCCGGGCGGGCGGCGCGGGCGATGCGGGCGACGTCGGCGGCGCGGGCAGCCCGCCGGCCTGCACCTGCGCCAGCAACTGCGCCAACGTCGGCATCGCGCCGGCCTGCGCCATGCGCACCAGCGCGACCTCGAACACGGCCCCGCGATCTTCGATGCGCTTGAGACGGTCCCGACCGAGCACGCCGGCGGCGATCATCGCGTCGAGCCGAGCGGTGTCGGTGTCCTGCGCGAGCCGTTGCAACCGCTCGCGCAGCGCCCCCTGCGCGGTCACCAGCACGGAATCGTCGCCATCGATCTTCAGCAGCAGGAGCCAGCGCAGCACTTCGACGATCTCGCCGAGCGCCTCGCGCTCGTCGGTGCCGTGCTGGCGCAGCTCGTGGGCAAAGTGCAGCCCCGCGCCGGCCTCTCCCCGGAGCAGCGCCGCGACCACGTCGACCACCGCATCGGTGCCGACGCGCGCGGTCAGCGTGCGGTAGGCCGCGAGGTCGAACTCCTCGCCGAGTTCGCGCGCCAGCGGCAACACCCGTTCGAGCGCGGTCTCGGCATCGCGCACCCCCCCGCGCACCGACGCGGCGATCTCGGCCAACACATCGTCGGCGAGCGCCACGCCCTCCTTCTCGGCGATCATGCGCAAACGCTTCTGCAGGTCGATCTCGCCGACGCGCCGGAAGCGCAGCACCTGGCAACGCGAACGAATCGTGTCGGGCAGCTTGTGCAGTTCGGTGGTCGCCAACACGAACACGACCTTGGGCGGCGGCTCCTCGAGCGTCTTCAGGAAGGCGTTGAACGCCTCCTTCGTGAACATGTGCACCTCGTCGAGGATCACCACGCGGTAGCGCGAGTTCATCGTCGAGTAGGCGACCGACTCGCGCAGTTGGCGCACGTCGTCGACGCCGCGGTTGGAAGCCGCGTCCATCTCGATGACGTCGGCGTTGCTGCCATCGAGGATCGAGCGGCACGCGTCGCACGACCCGCACGGATCCGGCGTCGGACCGCGTTCGCAGTTCAGGCAGCGGGCGAGAATGCGCGCCGAGGTGGTCTTGCCGACGCCGCGGCTGCCGGCGAACACGAACGCGTGCGGCACCCGGTCCTGCTGCAGCGCGACGCGCAGCGACTGCAGGACCTCGTCCTGGCCGACCATTTCCTCGAACTTCTGCGGCCGGAAGCGCCGCGCGACCACCTGGTAGCCGCTCCGGCCGGTCGCGCCGCCGTCGTCACCCGTTTTCGCCTTGCCGCCCTTGTTGCCGCGCTGCTGCGCCATTCCGCCAGCATGCCGGATCGACGCCGTGCGGGGAAGGGCGGGGGCGGCCCAGCCGAACGTTGCAGCGGGGCCCGCTCCCGGCTACGGTGCTCGCCCCCATTCTCCGTCCCGTGCTCGCACGGGGCGGATGTGTGGAGAGGTGACCGAGCGGCTTAAGGAGCTCGCTTGGAAAGCGAGTGCAGGCCAAAAGCCTGCCGGGGGTTCGAATCCCCCCCTCTCCGCCATTCTTCGCGCGGCATGCGAAGGTGGGGCCTGCCGGGTCCCGAGCAAGGGGGCGGCGTGAACCTGGTCAGGTCCGGAAGGAAGCAGCCATAAGCGTGCAGCTTCTTGTGCCCGGGGTGCCTGGCGGGTCTCACCTTCGCATGCCGCGCGGATCCTCCCTCTCGGTCGGGTCCCGTCCCTCCCGATCGCGGTCGGCGCCGACGTAGACGCGCGGCAGCCGCGGCTGGAGCACCGAGGTCACCTCGTAGGCGCTGCCCCCCGGCGGCACCCGGTCGGCGACCGCAACCTCTTCGCCGCCGATGCTGCCGAGCAGCACGACTTCCTCGCCGAACACGACCTCGGGCAGGTCGGTGCAGTCGACGACGGTCTGGTTCATGCTGATCTCACCCACGATCGGGGCTCGGCGGCCGCGCACCAGAACCTCCGCACCGCGCCAGAGCTCGCGCACCAGCCCGTCGCCGTAGCCGATCGGCAGGGTCGCGAGCCGGCTCGGGCGCCGGCAGGTGAACGTGCCCCCGTAGCCGACGCGTTCGCCGACCGCTGCCTTTCGCAAGCCGACGATCCGGGCCTTCAGCGACAGCGCCGGTCGCAGCCGCACCGGGCCCGCGCCGGCGAGCGGGTCGAAGCCGTAGAGCCCGCCCCCGATGCGCACCCCGTCGAACGCCGCCTCCGGCAATAGCAGGGCACCGAGGGTGTTGCAGACGTGACGACGCACGCCGCGCAGGCTGCGCACCCCGTCGACGGCGGCGGTGAACTGCGCCAGCTGACGCCGCATCCGCGGCAGATCGTCGGCGGTGACGCCGCTGAGGTGGGTGAACACGCCGCTGATCGCCAGCCGCCCGCGCGCCTCGATCACGTCGACGAACGACATCAGCTCCCCCGGCGCGACACCGTGCCGGGACATGCCGGTGTCGACTTCGATCTGCACCGGGAAGAACCGCCGGGTGGCGCGCGCCAGGGCCGCCGCGACCTCGTGGCAGCCGACGCCGACGACCAGGCCGTGCTGCACGACCGCGTGCGCCTGCTCGGCGGCAATCGGCCCCGCGACCAGGATCTTGGCGGCGATCCCGGCGGTGCGCAGAGCTGCGCCTTCGGCGACGGAAGCGACCGCAAGCTCGTCGGCGCCGGCCCCGAGCGCGGCGCGCGCAACCCGCAGCATGCCGTGGCCGTAGCCGTCCGACTTGACCACCGCGATCAGGCGCGCTCCGGGCGCGAGCACGGAGCGCAATACACGCACGTTGTGCGCGATGGCTCCGAGATCGACCTCGACCCACGCCGAGGCCGTCCGGCTCGCTCGCGATTCGACCGGTATGCGCAGCATGCCCTGACCGCCGCGCGCGAGGTTAGCACGTCGCCGTCGCAGGTGCGACCGCGTTCCGCAGGCAGCACGGGGCATGCACGAAGCGGTGCGCCAGCTGCCGGTTCACACGGAGTCCGGGGTAGGCTCTGACGATCGAAACCATGCGACCCTGGCACGCATCCGTGGCGACGCTGCTGGCGATCGCCACTCCCGCCATGCAAGACCCCACTCCCCCCTCCCGCGCCCCCTCCGCCCCGAGCGACACCGTCGAGGATCCCTACCGCTGGCTCGAGGACGTTCTCGGCGAACGGGCGCTCGATTGGGTGCGCGCGCGGAACGCCGACAGCAAACGGCAGTTGGCCGACAGCGAGCTGTTCGAGCCGTTGCAGGCCCGCATCCTGTCGATCCTCGACTCCGACGAGCGCATCGCCTACGTGCACAAGCGCGGCGAGCACTACTACAACCTGTGGCAGGACCAGGACAACCCGCGCGGTTTGTGGCGGCGCACGACCTGGGCGAGCTACGCCGCCGGCGACCCACAGTGGGAAACCGTGCTCGACCTCGACCAGCTCGGCCGCGACGAGGGCGAGAACTGGGTCTGGAAGGGCTCGACCTGGCTTACGCCGGGCTACGACCGCTGCCTCTTGTCGCTGTCGCGCGGCGGTGCCGACGCAACCGTCGTGCGCGAGTTCGATCCGGTCGCCAAGGAGTTCGTCCGCGACGGCTTCGCATTGCCCGAAGCGAAGACCCAGGTCGCATGGTGTGACCGCGACACCCTGTTCGTCGGCACCGACCTCGGCGAAGGCTCGATGACCCAGTCCGGCTACCCGCGCATCGTCAAACGCTGGCGCCGCGGCACGCCGATTGCCGCCGCCGAGACGGTCGCCGAGGGCGAACCCGAAGACATCTACGTCTACGGCTATCGCGACCTGACCGCCGGCTTCGAACGCGACTTCGTCTTCCGCGGCATCACGTTCTTCAGCAACGAGGTGTTCGTCGTGCGCGATGGCGAACTGGTGCGCATCGACAAGCCGGACAGCGCCAACGCCGACGTGCACCGCGAGTGGCTGCTGTTCGAGCTGCGCGACGACTGGCAGATCGGCGGCCAGCACTACGCCGCCGGCTCGCTGTTGGTGACGCGGTTCGACGCCTACCTGCGCGGCGAACGCCAGTTCGACGTGCTCTTCGCGCCGACCGAACGCAGCTCGCTGGCGGGTTGGAGC
>DRKG01000009.1 GCA_011051855.1 bacterium
ATGCGGGCGGCGTTCTCGAAGTGGCCGACGATGTTGATGCGGATGCGTTCGTTGATGCTGCTGCTGCGCATCGCCTCGAAGCTGCCGAGGTGTGCTCCCAGGAGGATGGCGCCGCGGCCGGTGGCGAGTTGCTCGCGCAGGAAGTGGTTGCCGGTGAGGGTGAACTCGAAGGCCCTGGTACGGCCGCTGACCAGCAGGATGCGATCGAGGGTGACCTGCGCGAACGTGTGGATGTGGCGGAACACCTGCCAGAAGCCGGGTTCGCGGCCGTGCACGCGCCGCAGCCAATCGCGCGATGCGCGCACCGCGCGACGGTCGATCAGGCGGTAGAACAACGCGACCACCAGCACCAGCGGCTTCATCAGCGTGCGCCCGAGCAACTGTGCGGTGCGGAAGGTCAGCCACAGCACCCAGATCGAGCCGCGTTCTTGCTGGTCCAGCCAGTTCTCCGGCTTCGGGTCGGTCTTGGCGGCGTTGGTCATCGCGGTGCGAGTGGCGGCAGCTCGGCCGCAAAGGTCAAGCGACCCGTGGTGCAGCGCGTGCCATCGCGCCGGATCTCGAAGGCCACCTTGCGGCGGTCGTCGGCGAGCTCGAGTTCGATGTCGAGGGCTTCGCCGGGCAGGAAGCGAGCCAGGAACTTGACGTTGTCGAGTGCCTGCAGATCGGGCAGTTCGCCGAGCACCAGGCGCAAGCAGGGCAGCACCAGCTCGTGCAACTGGGCGCCGCCCGCCATCACCGGGTAGTCGGCGAAGTGGCCTTCGTAGATCAGATAGTTCGTCGGCAGCGTGGTGCGCAGCGTGGCGGCGGCGTCGGAGCGCGCGAGCTCGCGGAACGAAAGCTCCCGGCAGATCGGCTGGCCGGCGCGGCCGAGACCGGCGAGCAGCAGGACTTCGGCGCGGCGCGGTTCGCCGTTGGGGTCACGCGGAATCGTTGCGACGGCGTGGGCATCGGGCCGACCGGACGCGACCTCGGCGGCGCCTGGACCGGCGAGCAGGGTCTGCTCGGAACCGTCGGCGGCGGCCACGATGGCTGCATCGGTGATGCCCGGCAGCGCCCGCAGCGCGGCCGTCGAGCGCGCGATCTCCGGATGGGGTTCGGGGCCGCCACGAATGCGGAGTCCGCGCGCGCCCACGGGGGAGTGCCCGGCGATGCCGTGGTGGCGGCGCAACGGCAGCAGCGTGTCGGCGAACAGCGAACACAAGAAGCCGGGGGTCGTCGGCTGTTCGTCCGGCGCCCGGCCGGCGACGAGCGGCGCGATCTCGTCGAGCGCGAGGGCCAGTTCGTCGGGTGTCCACGCGCACCACTGCTGCCGGCCGTCGTCGCCCTGCACGTGCACGTGCAGCACGGCCGCCGGGGTGAGCTCCCGATCGAGCACCAGCGGCTCGCCGAGCGGCTGTTGGGCCAACAGTCGCGGCACCTGCAGTTCGCGGCCGGCGTCGGTGTCGTGCAGCAGGAAGACCGAATCGGGGTGCGCGAGCACCGGTTGGATGCGCTCGCGCTGCGCGTTCTCGACCACGTTGGCGGCGTGGCCGCGGCTCCACGCCGCCAGCAGTGCGGCGGCGAACGCGGGCCGGTCGCGGCCGAATGCCAGGGTCACGCGCGAACCGGGGCGCGCGGCGGGCAGGCGCGCGCGGATGCGAGCGGCCATCGCCAGCAGGTCGCCGTCGGTGACCGGGAACAGCCGGTCGAGCCTCACGGCTTCGCTCCGCGGCGGTGGCGCAGATCGGGGAAGCGCCGGTGGCGCAGGAGCCATTCGGTGGCGAACAGGACGCCGATCAGCAGATAGCTCAGCAGACCGTTGTAGAGTGCCCACCAGTCCATCGAAGCGAAGCACGCGAACAGCAGTGCCGCGGTGCCGTTGGCGACGAAGAACCCGCACCAGATCCACGTCCACGTGCGACACCAGTGCTGCTTCGCGGCGTCGAGGTCCGGTTCCTGCAGGCGGGCGAAGCGCTCGATCATCGGCATGCTCCCGCGTCGCAGCGTCACGCCGAACGCGGCCAGCAGCACGGCGCTGATGGCGACCGGGGTCGCACGGATGAAGCCTCCGTGGTCGAGCAGCGCCGACACGGTCAGCAGCGCCAGCACCGTCACCGGCACTGCCAGTAAGCCGCGGCCGACGGTCGTCCAGTGGCTGCGGGCGCGCAGCATCGACGCGGGAATCATGACCAGGAGCAACACGATCGCGATGGTGCGCGGTGAACCCACCGACAGGCCGAGCCAGACCAACGCCGGATAGGCGATCACGACGATCGCGGCGAGCAGGCGGACGGCGATCGACCAGGCGTTCACGGCGCTTGCCGCCGCCGCCGGCTCAGGACCCCTGGCCTTCCGAGGAAGCGGCCTCGGCCTGCTTCTCGGTGATGAACTTCACCAGCGAGCCGACCGAGTGGTAGTACTCGCGGTTGCGCTCGTCGTTCTCCTGCGTGCGCACGCCGAACTCCTTGTGGAACGCGAGTGCCAGTTCGAGCGCATCGATCGAATCCAGGCCGAGGCCTTCGCCGAACAGCGGCGCGTCGGTCTCGATGCTCTTGGGGTCGACATCCTCGAGCGCGAGGGTTTCGACGATGATCTCCTTGATGCGGGCGGCGAGCTGTTCTTGGTCTGACATTCGGATTCCTTTGCGCCGGATGCTAGGTAGCCGGCCGTCGCGTGGCAACCATGCTGCGACCTGGAACACCGCTCGCGGGTTGGTACATTCGGCCGACCATGTCCGAATCCAGTTCGTCGTCCGCGCAGGACGTCGTGATCTGCGGCGGCGGCCTCGCCGGCCTGCTGCTCGCCCGCCATTTGCGCCGGGAACTGCCCGAGCTGTCCGTCACGGTCATCGACCGTATGGCGCGGCCGCTGCCGGACGCGGCCCACAAGGTCGGCGAATCGTCGGTCGAGCTCGGCTGCCAATACCTCGAGAGCCTCGGCCTGAGGCAGTATCTGCTCGACGAGCACCTGGTGAAGCTCGGCCTGCGCTTCTTCCCCGGCGGCGGCGAACTGCCGCTGCACGAGCGGCTCGAGATCGGGCCGATGTCGGAGCCGCCGGTGCGTTCCTACCAGATGGACCGCGGCAAGATCGAGAACGACCTGCGCGAGATGAACGCCGCCGATGGCGTGAGCATGGTGGAAGGCTGCAAGGTCGAAGACATCGAGTTGGCCACCGACGGCGGCCTACACCGCGTGACGTATTCCGGTGCCGCCACCGGCGAGGTGCGCGCGCGCTGGCTCGTCGACGCGACCGGCCGGCAGGCGCTGCTGCGTCGCCGCATGAAGACAACCCGCGGCTCGCCGCACAAGTCGCACGCGAGTTGGTTTCGGGTCAGGGGCAAGGTCGACATCTCG
>DRKG01000010.1 GCA_011051855.1 bacterium
CAGTGAGGGACGCACGTAGAGCGAATGGTAGCGACACATGCGGAGCGGCTGCGGCAGTCCGTCGAACAGTCCGCGCCCATCGTGCTCGATGTCCGTGGTGCGGCCGTGCACCGGCTCACCGCGTTCGATGGTGCCGCCGAACGCCGCCCCGATGACCTGGTGGCCGAGGCATACGCCGAGCAGCGGCCGGCGGCCGGACCAACGGCGTACGACCGCGAGCGAGCGGCCGGCGTCGTCGGGTTGACCGGGACCCGGCGAGATCACCACGGCGCGGCTCGCGGCGACCTGCTCGTCGGTGACGCCGTCGCTGCGCACGACGGCGGTCTCGGCGCCGAGCCGGCGCAGCGCTTGCGCGAGGTTCCAGACGAACGAGTCCTTGTTGTCGAGCAGCAGGATCAAGCAGCGGGGTCAATTCCGGGCACGCGACTGTATCGTTGCGGCATCCGATGAACATCCTGATCGTCGGCCTCGGCGAGGTCGGCAGCTACCTGGCGAAGGTGCTGTCGACCGAGGGGCACTCCATCACTGTCATCGATCCCGACAAGGATCGCATCCGCCGCGTCGTCGATCTGCTCGACGTGCAGACCGTGCACGGCGATGGCTCGCGCCCGGACGTGCTCGATCGGGCCGAAGCGCACTCGTGCGATCTGTTGCTGGCGGTCGCGAACGACGACAAGGTCAACATGCTGACCGCCTTGTTCGGCAAGCGCATGGGCGCCAAGAAGACCGTGCTGCGTCTGCGGGACACGTCGGCCGTGCGGCGCTCGCGCACGTTCTTCCGCAAGAACCTGCAATACGACCTGCTGCTGTCGCTCGATGACCTCGCCGCCGAGGAGATCGTCAAGTTGGTGCGGCAGTCGGCGGCGTTGGGGGTCGAGAACTTCGCCGAGGGCAAGGTGCAGTTGCGCCGGTTCAAGCTCGAAGAGGGCGGTCCGTTCACCGGCCATCTGGTCAAGGACATCAAGATCCCTTCCGGCATGCTGATCACCGCGATCGACCGCGACCATGAGGTGATCGTGCCCGGCGGCGACGACGACCTGCGCGTCGGCGACGAGCTGTTCGTGCTCGGCGAGCCGAAGGTGATCGCGACCTTCGAGAAGAAGATCGGCGGCCGCAAGACCGCGGCGCGCAACGTCGTCGTGTTCGGTGCGGCGGGCATCGCGCAGCAGGTTTGTCAGGGGCTCGAGCGCGAGCACGTCGACGTGCGCGTGATCGTCGAACGCCGCAGCGAGGCGGAGCGGCTGTCCGAGGTGCTGAAGAACGTGGTCGTGCTGCACGCCGACGCGACCGACCTGAACTTCCTGCAGGAGGAACACGTCGGGGATGCGGACGCCTTCCTCGGCGTGTCGCTCGACGACGAGCGCAACCTGATGTCGTGCCAGCTCAGCCGCAACCTCGGCGTCGAGCGCACGATCGCGCTCGTGCAGAAGCCCGACTACGTGTCGCTCTACCAGCAGCTCGGTATCGACACGGCGGTGTCGCCGCGGCTGCTGTGCGCGAACCGCATCCTGGCGTTCGTGCGCAGCCGCAGCATCTCGACGATCGCGACCATCGAGGAGGGCAAGGCCGAGGTGCTCGAGCTCGAGATCCAGGCCGGCAGTCCGCTCGTCGGACGCGCGCTGAAGGACGCCGGCTTTCCGCGCGGCTGCGTGGTCGCCGCGATCACCCGCGAGGACGGCGGCGTCGTGATCCCGCGCGGCGACGACGAGATCCGCGCCAGCGACCAGATGGTGGTCTTCGTGTTGGCCGACGTCGTCGACGACGTGCTCGACCTGGTCGGCATCGAGCGCGAATAGTCCGAGCAGAGTGTCTCGATCAGTTGCCGCCCGGCTCGCCCGCGGTCGGCGCCTTCGGCGTCGCTGGCGGCGGGGGTGTCGCCACCGGCTTCATCACCGAGATGTCGTCGCTGCGGTACTTGGGTTCGAGATCGATCGGCCACTTGCGCGGCACCGCGAGCAGTTCGCGCACGCGGTCGGGGCCGGCGACGACGTAGTAGCGCCCCTTCGCCGGCCCGTCGTGTACCGTGGCGCGGCCGGCGATCAGGCCGGCGAACAGCGCGTCGCCGCGCGGGCCGCGGCACAGCAACGTGGCCCCGGCCGGCAGTTCCACGCCAGGGTCGCGCAGCAGGTCGCCGGCGAGGCCCTCGCCGGTGGCGAGCGCGACCGACACCCGCTCGACCGACTGCCCGTCGGGCGTCCACATCACCTGCAGGTCGTCGTCGGCGGTCAGGCTGCGGTCGAGGCAGCGCACCAGTTGCGTCTTCAGGTCGATGACGGCTTCGGTGAACAGCCCGCCGGCCGCGCGCAGTTCGCCGGTTTCGATCAGCGGCGTCGGACCGAGGAAGTAGTGCACCCGGCACGGCCCGCTGACGGCGGTGCGGCCGAGCGAGAGGATGCCGTACTCGGTGGTCGCGGCGAACTCGACGCCGCCGGTAGTCTCCAGCAGGGCCACCGGTCGCGAACGGTCGATCCATTCGTCCCTGGCGCCGATGCCGGAGAAGAACCAGGTGCTGCAGCCGGACGAGAGCAACAAGCACGGCAACCACGACGCGCGCACGGCGGTACCCCAACGCATCGCGGCAGTGTAGCGGCCGGCGCGGATCAGTCGACGGCCAGTCGGGTTCGCGGCTCGTTCGTGCGCAGACGAAGCACCCACAGCAGTCCCAGGGCGACCGTGAACAGCCCGATCACCAGTCCCCACCAGAGCCCGGCGGGGCCGAGACCGAGGCCGAATGCGAACCAGCTGCCGAGCGGCAGACCGAGCAGCCAGAAGCCGAAGACGTTGGCGAACACCGCCGAACGCATGTCGCCGAGGCCGCGCAGGCAGCCGATCGCGACCACCTGGATGCCGTCGCCGATCTGGAACACGCCGGCGATCGGCAGCAGCGTGGCGGCCACCGCGAGGATCTCGTCGTGGCGGACCATCAGGCCGGCGAGTTCGCCCGGAAGCAGCAGGAACAGCAGCATGAACCCCGCCATCAGCGCGGCGCCGGTCAGCATGGCGACCAGCGCCGAGCGTCGCACCGCCGCGGCATCCCCGCGACCGACCGCCCAACCGACGCGCACGGACGCGGCCATGCCGAGACCGAGCGGCACCATGAAGCTGAGCGAGGCGAACTGCAGCGCCACCTGGTGGCCGGCGAGGTTGGCCCCCTCGCCGTCCTCGGCCCCGGCGAGTGTGTCGAGGTAGCCGACGAGCAGGCCGACCGCAGCGAACACGCCCATTTCGAGGGCGAACTGGGTGCCGATCGGGGTGCCGAGCTTCAGCAGCCGCCACAGCGGTGCGAGGGCGAACGCGCGCTTCCGCACCGCGCGCTTCTGCAACTGCCGCAGGTGCGGGCCGAGATCGCGCCAGCCGAACGCGCACAACCCGAACAACATCAGCCAGCGGCAGACGACGGTGGTGGTGCCGGCCCCCGTCGCGCCGAGCTCCGGCAGGCCGAGGTTGCCGAAGATCAACAGCCAGTCGAGTCCGAGGTTCAGCAGGTTGCCGAGCACGATCGTGGCCACCTGCGGCCCGAGTCGGGCGTGGGCCGACAGCAGGCTGCGCAGCACCGAGTAGCAAAGGAACGGCAGGATGCCGAGTGCCTGCAGCCGGGCGTAGGTCGCCGCTTCTGGGATCAGTGCGGTCGGTTGCCGGAACAGGGCGAGCCAGGATGCCGCGGGCAGAAGCAGCAGGGCCGCGGGGATCGTCAGCACCAGGGACAGCAGGAAGCCGCGGCCGAGCAGGCGCGGCACCGCGTCCCGGTCGTTGGCGCCGACGGCCTGCGACATCAGCGGATCGGTCGCGGTGACCGCGCCCATGCAGAACACCGTGAACGCCCAACTCAGCACGTTGCCCAGCGCCATCGCCGGCATCGACGCGCGATCGTGGTGACCGAGCAGCCAGACGTCGATGAAGTTCATTGCCGTCATGCCGAATTGCACGAACGCGATCGGCAGCCCGAGCCGCAGCAGTTGGCGCAGTTCGTCGCCGAAGGAACGGCTCGGAAGCTGGCTCGGGTCTCGGCTGGCGGCGGGCATGCGGGCGACGCACTGTCGCGCCCGCCGCCGCCGAAGCAAGGTGCGGGCAAAAAGCCGTCGGGATGGATGGCCGCCGCCGGTGTTCGGTATATGTTAGGTGCATGGGGCGCCTCATCCTGCACGTCGACATCGATGCCTTCCTCGCCTCGGTCGAGCAGTTGCGCGACCCGGCGGTGCTCGGCAAGCCGGTTGCGGTCGGTTCGGGCGTGGTCGCGTCGCGATCGTACGAGGCCCGACGGCGCGGGGTCGAGACCGGCATGCCGTTGCACGAGGCCCTGCGTCGTTGCCCGGAACTGGTCGTTCGCGAGGGCGACGCGCGGCTGGTCGAACGCTACCGGCAGCGGGTGGCCGAGGTGTTGCGGCGATTCTCGCCGGTGGTCGAGATCTGTTCGCTCGATGACTTCTACGTCGATCTGAGCGGGGTGCCGCCGGTGCGCTCGCTCTGCCACCAACTGCGGCGTCAGGTGCGCCGCGAGACCGGCCTGTCGATCGCGCAGGGACTCGGCAGCACCCGCACGGTGGCGCGCCTGGCGACCACCAAGGCCAAGCCGGGCGGCATCTGTGAGGTGCCGTGTGGTCGGGAACGCGAGTTCCTGGCGGGCTTTCCGGTCGGCATGGTGCCGGGGCTCGGGCCGAAGAGCGTGCGCCTGCTCGAGGAGGTCGGCATCCGCACGGTGCGGGAGCTTTGCACGGTCGATCGGGAGTTGTTGCGGCAGAGCTTCGGCGCGCGCGGCGACGATATCTGGTTGCGTTGCCGCGGCCTCGACGATGCGCCGGTGAAGGCGACCGCGGTGGTGCGCAGCATCTCGCGGGAGACCTCGTTCGAACCTTGCCACGAAGCCCTTTCGCAGCAGCGCCCGTTCTTGCGTGGCATGCTCGCCTACCTGCTCGACCGGGCCGC
>DRKG01000011.1 GCA_011051855.1 bacterium
CACGGCCACGCCTGCGCTTCTGCAGTCGCCTTCCTTGCCTGGACGCGGATTGCACGCACCGGGGGATCTGTTTCATGCATAGATCGGGCTAGATATTACGGGTTGTGTAGACATCCCATTGGGTCGACCTGCTCTGGGTCGACCTTTGCATCCAGAAAGCAGAGGGAAAGTCCCATGATTCGCTTCGTGCGTTTTGTCGTTTAGTGCCGCTGCACAGTTCTCCTGCCCCGATGACTCCTACTTGGGAGGCATCGCGAGCAACGTATCCGGCACGACCGACAAGGTGCTGACGTTGACGATCACCGGAGCCGACAAGGACTTCGAGGTGAAGGTGGAGCGCAAAGTCGTCGTGAATGGTCAGGTTCTGTGGGAGGTCATCGAGACCGTGCAGTTCTCATCAATCAACCATCCTCCGGTTGTGCTTCCTCCGGGCTGCCGCGCGTCCATCCAGGACCGGGACGCGTCGGATGAGGTGGGTGGAGACGTGATCGGCTCGGCAAACCTGGCTTGATGGTCACGGTGCGCAGCCGAACAGCCATCGGCGCGGTGCTCTGTGCCGTGTTTGTGGGTTATTTCTGGCTGGATGGTGGGTTCGGCGGCGCGCCCCGTGCTCCCGTGTCGGAAGGGGAGCGCGCGGAGTCCGCGCCGCCGGCCACGGAAGGCACACCGCTGCCCACCGCCGAGCGCCTCCGCGCGGATGCGCCCGGTTCCGCGGGGGGTGAAGCGGTTGCTGGGCCCTCGCAGGCGCGATTGGTGTTCTTGTCTACGCGCGACGCGCAGGCGCTGCCGCGCCTGCCGGTGCGTTTGCAGCGCGAACAGGCCGGGGTGCTGGCGCGCGAGACCGATGCGCGCGGGGGGATTACGGTGCCCGCCGGGCGTTGGCAGTTGTCATTGGAGACGGAGCGATACGGGCTGCGTCAGGACGTCGTGGACGCGGTTGCCGAGCAGCAGCAAGTGCTTTGGGCATCCCCTGTCACGAACATAGGAGTCCGCATCCAGGATCCAGGTGGTCAGCCGATCGGGGGAGCGTGCGTCACCCTGGCGCGCGAGGAGGGGGGGCGCGCCCTTCGCCGTGAGCAGTCCGCAAGGGACGGCTGCGTGCGCTTCGATGGGATCGCATCGGACGGCGAAGAGTGGCTGGTCGTATCGAAGGCGGGTTGCCGGGTTGTGCAGTGTCAGTTGGCGTTGCTGCCGGTCGTGGACGGGTATGCCGTCGTGGAGCTCGCTCCGAACGCGGGGCGGCACCTGGTTCTCGAATGCCGCGATGACCAGGGCAATCCGTTGCCCGGGGTCGATGTGGGGCTGAAGCCGATTCGGTTCGGCGACCAGGAGATCTGGGTGGGCACCTCGTCGGCTGCGGGTACGGTCGAGGTCGGTCCGCTGGTCGACCTGATTCCATGCGAGTTCTGGTTCCGGGGCCCTGTGTATACCACGCGTTGGCGTGTCGAGCGGCAACCTGAGAACGACGTGGTGGTCGTGCGGCTGCCTCGGCCGGTTCGGGGCGAATTGCTGCTCGATGCGGGGGGCGAACCGAAACGCGTGCGCGTTGGCGTCGTCGATGCGGGCGTCTCGGCGTCGCCGCGAGCCGCGCAGTACGTCAATGCGATGGGCCGATGGATGACCACAGTAGATGGCCGTATCGCGCTCGACTTGCCGTGCAATCGCGCCGTGACCGTCAGTTGTCGCGATACAGCGGGGCGTTCGGGCGAGAAGCGGTTCACTGCCACCGAAGCCGGTTGGCAGCTTGCGCTCGAACTCGGGGAGGTCGGCCCATCGCACGAGATCACGATCATCCCTCGTGGGCGTGCGATCGAGTCGATACTCCTCGGGTGGTATCCGGTGGAGTTCTGGCGTTCCGGTGACGTGGTTTCGTTCCGTGCGCCCGACGGATTTGTTGGTATGGAGGTCTACGACGCAAGCGGCAAAGTCGGTTTGGCGCTGTCGGGGCGTCTCGATGGCGACGTCCTGCTCGACGTGCCCATGCCCGAATCGCAGCGTGTGCAGTTCTCCGTGCGCGACCCGGAGGGCGATCCCGTCCCTGATATCGCGGTCGAGTTCCGGCGAACGTCGTCGCTCTCGCGCGATCTGATTGCGGGGACCTCCTTCAAGATGTTCCAGATACCGAACCACATGCAGTGCGAAGTGGACGCTCTCGGCAATGGCAGTGTCGAGTTGGTTGCCGGCAGCCACGAGGTCTGGGTGCGCAACGCTTCATTCCGCGATCACCTGGGCGCGTGGCGACCAGTGGAGGGGGCGGGCTTCGAGGTGCCGTGCAGCGAGCCGCTGCGCATCGTCACGACCAGGCCGAGGCGCGTCACGGTGCGCCTTGGCGCCGGCGTGCGCGACCCGTCACTGCGGTGGCTTCTCTGGGGACCGAACAAGCAGATCCGCGGGGTGTTCCGAGGTGCCGCGGGCATCATCTGGTGCAGTGACGACGAACACGTGCTCACGGCTCGAGCGGAGGGAGGCCGTCCGCTCGGCGAGGTCCGCATCCCCGCCGGAGCGGGCGGATGCGAAGTCGAAGTCGTTCCCGCAAAGGGCGGGGGGCGCTGAGTCGGGGGCGCCACGGAGTTGCGGGCCGAGTCGATGGCGGCCCGCTACGCGCTCTCGGCCTCGCCGCGTCGGCGCAGGCGGTGGTGCAGGCGCACCGGCTGGGCGTGGGCCGCGTGGGCGCGTTCCTGCAGCAGCGTGATGCGCAGAAACACCGCGGCACCGGTGCCGGCGGCGACCACCAATGCGACCCCGGTCCAGACGTGCAGGGCGACGTTGGCGGGGTGGACCAGGGTGGCGACGGTCAGAGCGACCAGCGCGAGCGTGCTCAGCCACCACGGCACCAGCAGCACGCTCTCGGCGCGGACCGAGGCATCGCCTTCGGCGAGCGCCTCTGCCGAGAGGCGGTCGACCTCCTCGATCACCTGGTAAGGCCGGATCAGGTTCGCGACCGGCAGGAACCAGCCCGAGATCGTCCAGTGCGGGGCGAACCGCGTGCGGGCCTGGATCAGGTGCGGCAGGTTGCAGCGCGCGTTCCACAGCCAGTAGCAAAAGGTCACGCCGGTGGCGAAGAACAACACCGTCGCCGGCACCAGGCCGATGCCGAGCAACGGCGGCGGTTCGTCGGCCGGGCTGCCGGTGGCGCGGACGACCCCGGCCACGCCGATGGCGACCCACGCGATCATGACGGCGAAGTTGAACCACCCCAGCGCGCGCAGCGACGTGAACGGGCCGTGCATGCGGGGCTTCTGTTGCGGTCCCACGTCCGCATCGAACAGGCCGCGCACGTGGTCGGCGCGCACCGGGAACTCGTGGTCTTCGCGGCGGATCATGGTGCCGGGCAGCACCTGTCCGCGGCGGATCAGTTTGCGCAGTCCGTTCGGGCCCAGCGGCCCGATCTCGTCCTGGCCTTCGACTACGAACCACTTCATGGTCGGCATGGTGATTCCTCGGGTTGGGACTGTCGGAATCGTAGGCCCTGGGGGCGGGG
>DRKG01000012.1 GCA_011051855.1 bacterium
CAGGAACTGCTCGACGAGCACGCCGGCAGTGAGGAAGCCCGCGCCGCAGCCACCGAGAACCCGACCCGCTGAACTCCATGCTGTTCGCTCTGCAATCGGCACCGGGCGTCGTCGCGACGATCGGTGATTTCTTCGCCCGGGGCGGCCTGTTGATGTGGCCGATCCTCTTCTGCTCCATCGTGGTCGTCGGCTTGGCCCTGGAGCGCCTGTTGAGCATGCGGCGCAGCCGCGTGTTGCCCAAGGTCGTGCGCGACGCAGCACAGCAAGTGCGCGAGGGACACGCCGACGTGATCGCCGCCGGCATGCTGGAGGCCAAGGCACCCGGCGCGCGCGTGCTGGCTGCCGGTCTGCGGCGGCGCGGCTGTCTCTTGAGCGACGTCGATCGGGCGATGGAAGATCGCCTGCACGAGGAAGGGCGACTGCTGCGGGGCAACGTCAAGGGCATCTGGGTGGTGGCGACGGTCGCGCCGCTGCTCGGCCTGCTCGGCACCGTGCTCGGCATCGCCGATGCGTTCGCGGCGGTCGAACAGACCGGGCTCGGCAAAGCCGAGAGCAGCGAAGCGCTCGCCGCGGGCATCAAGGTGGCGCTCTACACGACCATCTTCGGGCTGTTCGTGGCGATCCCGGCGACGTTGCTGGCCGCCTACCTGCAGGCGCGCGCGCAGCGCCTGATCGCCGACATGGCCGAGGTCCTGCAGCCGTGCATCGAGAGCCTCGCGGAACTGCCGGCCACGGCTCGGCGCGAGCAGACCGCGGCCGCCGAGGATGCCGGCGACGGCGAAGGAGAACCGCATGCGGCTTGAGGACGACGGCGACCGCGAGGGCGGCATCAACTTGATGCCACTGGTCGACGTGGTCTTCCTGCTGCTGATCTTCTTCTTGGCGGCGACCACGTTCGTCCGCGAAGAGGTCGAGCTCGATCTGCGCCTGCCGGAAGCCAGGTCCGGCGAGCCGGGCACGCCGAACCGTCAGCTCGTCATCAACGTGGCCGAAGACGGAACGGTGACGATGGACGGTCGGCCGGTCACCCTCGAAGCGCTGCGCCAGAAACTGGCCGCGGCGGTCGCGCGCAACAAGGAGCAGGCGGTGCTGGTGCGCGGTGACGAGGCGGCGCGTTTCGGCGTCGGCCTGCAGGTGCTCGACACGTGCCGGCTGGCGAAGGTGAAGAAGGTCGATTTCGCCGCGTTGCCCAAGAGGAAGGGCTGAGCGCATGGCGATCGGCGGGCGCAGTCGGCGGTGGTTGATGTGGGCGGCGTGGACGGTGCTTTGCACCGCCGGCGCTCTCTACGTCGGTCTGGTCGTCGGTCGCCCGCTCTACTACAGCGACGGCTACACGCAGCTCGCCGGCAGCGAGCTTGCCCAGGGAGGCATGGTGCGTTGGAACACGCCCGCGGCCGAACGAGAACTGCCGGGTGCGGTGACGGGGCGGGTGGCCGCGCTGCCCGACGGCAGACTGCTCTACGGCGTGCGCACCGAAGACGGCACCAGCGACCTGATGACCTGGGACCCGGCGCACCCCGACGTGCCGCCGGAGCCCGCCTACGGCCTGAACACCGAGCACAACGAACTCGCACCGGCGGTCGGCGTGGATGGTCGGGTGTGGTTCGCGTCGGACCGGCCGGCGAGCGGCGGTGGCTACGACCTGTTCGTCAGCCAGTGGAGTCCGCGCGGGTTCGGCCGCATCGAGCCGGTGGCGGCGTGCAACACCGCCCTCGACGAGACCGATCCGGCGCCGGACCCGCGCGGCAACGGCCTCGTGTTCGTGCGCATCGACCGGCGCGTTCGCGGCGGCGACGACGGTGTGTTGTGGCAATGGCGCAGCGACGATCCGCACGACCCGGTGCGCGTGTTCCCCGAACTTCGCCGCCACAGAGAACACGTCGTCGACCGCGATCCGGCGTTTGCCGCCGATGGCGCGTCGCTGTGGTTCGTGCGCAAGCGCAGCCCAGGAACGTTGGCGATCTGCCGCGCGAGCCGGCTGGGAGAGCGGTTCGCCGCGCCGGCCACCCTGTCGCGCGACTGGCGGGTCGCCAACCTGCGCAGTCCGCTGCCGTCGCCGGACGGGCGCGCAGTGACCCTGCTGCAGCCACCCTTGCGCGGCGCGCCCGCCCTGTTGTTCGTGGCGATCGGTGAAGAGGTCGTGCCGTGGTGGCCCGGCCAGGCTTGGCTCGAGTGGCTGCTGCTGTCGCTGGCGATCGGTGCCGGGCTGCTGTTGCTCCTGCTCTACCTGGGCCAACGCTGGGCGACGTTGGATCTGGTCGCACAGTGCCTGCTGCTGTCGCTGCTGCTGCACGTGTTGCTGTTCCTGTGGTTGATGGGCGTCGAGATCGCCGGATCGCTGCTGCCCGGCGAGGACTCGGACGACCGCGGCATGCAGGTGAACGTGGTCGCGAGCAACAGCCCGTCTTCGGCGGCCACCGGCGGCGATGGTCAGGTCGCCGCGTCGGTGCGGCGCGCGGTGGCCGAACGCGCCATAGCCGTTGCCGTGCCGTCGACGGCGGCGGTGCGGCCCGCTCCGGCCCGCAACGGCAGCCTCGGGGTTGCGCACGGCGACTACGACGCGGATCCGGCGCCCACCGCGACGTCGTCGACGCAGGCGTCGCTGGCGGACGCGCCCGCGACGACACCGACCAAGCGCGGCACCGACGGGCGAGCGACACCGCAACCAGCGGCGTTGCCGGCGGTCGAACAGAAG
>DRKG01000013.1 GCA_011051855.1 bacterium
ATACCTATGTGGTGGCCCCTGGCACCGGACTGGACACCGTCTGGGCCGCCGCCGTGACGCTCGCCGACGATACGGTGGTGTTCGCTCCCGGTATCACGCCCGCGGACGTTTCGGTCCAGCTTGGTGAGCCGAGCAGCGACACCGCACCTGGTAGCGTGGGTTATACCAGTCTGGTGGTGGGTGTGGGCGGCGACGATGCCCTGGTGGTGCGCAACGAGGATCCTGGGACCGATCTCGGTCAGGGCGCCGTGCGGCGGTTCCGTTTCGCCGACGGCACCGAATTCACGCTGGAGGAAATGATCGCCCGTGCGGACGGCGGCGTGCTGGGTGAGCAGTGGCGCAGCTTCGGTGCGCCCACGACCCTGATAGGCAGTCAGGGCGATGACGAAATCTTCGATGGCACGGGCGAGTCCGTGACCGTGCGGGCACGCGGCAACGACGACCACGTATTTCTGGGGGGCGGCGACGATGTCGTGTCCGCCGGCACCGGTCGGGACACGGTCGTCGCCGGTCCGGGCGACGATCTGCTCGCGGGCGAGGCGGGCGACGACCGCCTGGAGGGCGGCCGAGGCGACGACGTCTTCGCCTTCAACGCGGGCGACGGAGACGACGTGCTGACCGCCGGCGATGGGAAAGACACGCTCTCCTTCGGCGCCGGCATCGCGCCCGAACAGATTTCCGCGGCCTTTGATGCGCAAGGCCGGCTGGTGCTTCGGGTCGACGGCGGCGCATCGGGATCCGTTACCCTGGAAGACGTCACGGCAGGCAGCCTGCCCGGCACGCTCGAACGGCTGCAATTCGTGGACATCGAGGGGCGGGTGCGCATATTCGACTTCGCCGGTTGGCTGCGAAAGCATGCGGCCGCGCTTGCGTCCTCCACGCTGGAGGCGCCCCTGCCTTTCGACGGCACGGGTTTCGAGCTGACTGGTTCCGAGGCGCCCGCCGGCGGATTGGAGGCCGTGGCCTATGCGCAGACGGGTGACTTGTTCGCAGTTCCCGCTTTCGCGGCCAACGCCCCGACGGCGGGCGATGACGTGCTGTACGGCACGCCGGCCGCGGATTCGCTGGATGCAGGCGCCGGAGACGATGTCGTGCTCGGTCTGGACGGCGATGACCTGTTGGCCGGTGGGGCAGGTGGCGACGTGCTCGAAGGCGGTCCGGGTGACGACGATCTGGACGGCGGTCCGGGGAACGACGTGCTGCGCGGTGGCCAGGGAAACGACACGCTGGCAGGCGGCGGCGGCGGCCGGGACGTGCTCTACGGCGGTCGGGGCGGCGACACGTACCTCTACCAGCCGGGTGACGGCGAAGTCACCATCGAGGACGATCACTGGCCGTTGGATGCGCCGCCAGCCGACGGATTCGAATTGCCTGGAGGCGGAGGGTTGCCAGGCGGCGAGATCGGCGATCTGCCCGCCGTCGAGTTTCCGCCCCTCTTCGCGGTGGACGCCGCGCCCAACGTGCTCGTCTTCGGGACCGGTATCCGTCCGGAAGACCTGCGCTACCGGGAGGAAGGCGGCGACCTGGTGATCGAGTTCGCCGGCCGTCCGGGCGATCGGCTGGTTCTGCGCGGCTACGATGCCACGCGGGCGACCCGCACGCGCTCGGTCGATATCTTCCGGTTCGCGGACGGCACGGAGATCGCGGCGGTGGGCATCGAGCCTGCGGGCGTCACCGAGACCGTGGGGGAAGACGGCGGCCCGCTGAGCGGCACGCCCTTCGCGGATACGCTCGTCGGCGGTGAGGGCGACGACGTGCTCGATGGCGCCGGGGGATCGGACCGGCTGGCGGGCGGCGCCGGATCGGATACCTACCGCATCCATCGGCCCTGGACGCGCGTCCGCGTGACGGAGACGGTGATCCTGGAGAACTGGCGTCCCGGAGACGTCAACCGGCTCGAACTGACCGGCGACGTGAACGCCGGGGAACTGTTCCTCGCTTTCGACGGGCGCGACCTGATACTCCAGATCGGCGAGGGCGGCGACCGGGTACGGTTCGCCGGTTTCGATCCCCGCCTGCCGGGCATGCAAGGGCCGGTGGCACAGGTCGCCCTGCCGGACCAGGGCATCGAGCTTTCCTATGAGGAGCTGCTCGCCCGGGGCATCCGCTTGATCGGCACGCCCGACGACGACAAGCTGGAGGGCACGGCGCTTGCCGACTGGATCGAGGGGCGTGCCGGTGACGATCTGATCGCCGGCGGCCCGGGCGGCGACATCTATGTGACAGCCTCAGGCGAGGGCACCGACACCATCGTGGACGCCGAGGAGGGCGGCGCACCGAACGTGCTGGTGTTGCCGGCCGGCACCACGCTCGACGATCTGCGCCTGTCCTTCGATGCGGAGGGCTTCCTGGTCATCGACATCGGGCGCACGGGCAACCGGATCCGGTTGTCGGGTTTCGACCCCATGAATCCGCTCGGTCCCCGGGCGGTGGAGCGCTTCCGTTTCGGTCCCGACGGTGTCGAGATCGGCTACCAGGACCTGCTCGCGCGCGGTTTCCACATTATCGGCACCGATGGCAACGACGCGCTCGGCGGCACCCTGTTCGGCGACCTGGTCGAAGGGGGCGCGGGCGAGGATCTGATCGACGCCACGCCAGGCGGAGACCGGCTGGTGG
>DRKG01000014.1 GCA_011051855.1 bacterium
CGTTCGTGCACGACCGCTTGCTCGCGCGCCTCCCGCTCATCACGATCGAGGCGCAAGAGCGAGGCCGTGACCCAGCTCAGCACCGCAAGCATCAGGCCGGCCGCAAAGACGAACCACCAGGTCGCGGTTCCGCGCAGGCGGGTCACGTCGATCCTCCCTCGTCAGGCGCATCCTGCGCCAACATGTAGCCCTTGCCGCGGACCGTCAGGACGACCTGCGGTGCATGCGAGGGATCGGCGAGCTTGCCGCGCAGGTTGACGATGTGCATGTCGATCGCCCGCGTCGACGAATCGCCGCCCGGCAACCCCCAGACGCGCTCGAGCAACTCGCTGCGCGCGATCGCGCGCCCGCGATTCTGCACCAGGTAGCGCAGCAACTCGGCTTCGCGCTCCGAAAGCTGCGCGGTGCTCGCGTCCGGCCGGCGCACCTCACGGCGCTCGAAATCGATGGTCCGACCACCGATCTCGAATCGCCCGATGTCGCATGGCCGTTCGGCACTGCGCCGCAGCACCGCTTCGACTCGCGCCAGCAGTTCCTTGCTCGAAAACGGCTTGACCACGTAGTCGTCGGCGCCGGTCTTCAGGCCGTGCACGCGGTCCTGCTCGGCGCCGCGCGCGGTCACCAGGATGACCGGCAACGCCGGCCGCGACTTGCGCACTTCGGCCAGGATGGTGAAGCCGTCCCTTCCCGGCAACATCACATCGAGCACACACAGATCGAGCGCTGCCGACAACGCCGTCTGCAGGCCCTCCTCACCGTCCTGGCACGCGATCACCGCGTAGCCCGCAAACTGCAACGCATCGACGAGACCCCGCAGGATCGCGGGATCGTCTTCGACGACGAGCACGGTCTTCACCATTGATCCGAGTCTAATCCAGTCAGAACCGCCGGCGCCCTTCCGCCGCCTCCGGATCGGGCGACGACACCTTGCGCGCGAAGCCGCGCGACTCCGCTTGCGCCCGAACCGCTTCGAGCATCGCCTCTTCGAACAGCTTCTCACCGGTCGCACGGCGCCGCTTGCGCTCCGCCGCGACGAACGCATCACGCTGCTTGCCGATCGCCGCGATCTGCTTCTGCAGCACCTTGCGCTTCTCGCCCATCTTGTCGACGTGCGCCCGCAGCTCGGCCACGGTCAGCTTGCGCAGAGCCTCCGGCAGATCCTCCTTCTTGACCGCCGCGAGCTCGAAATCCTTCTGCCGGCAGGCATCGACCAAGTCGTGCTGCGGGTTGAAGTAGAGCGAACTGCCCTTGGTCTGGCAGCGCTGGGCGGCTGCGGCCGAGTTGAGCTTCGCGGCGTTGAGGTCCTGGGCCACCTGGTTGGAGCTCCAGGCGGCGCGCTGCCTGCCGTAGTACACGTAGGTGGCATTCCACTGCGTGCTCAGCTCCTGCAATCGCTTGTCGAATGGCGTCGCAATCACGAGCTGCTCGTCCTGCTCGATGGCGGAGAAGCTGCCATCGGCCCGGCGGGCGACCTGGCGCCACCCGTCGGCTTCCGGCTTCTGCTGCGGGCCGCAGTAGATCGTGTTGACCAGCACTCCCTTGCCGATCGCCTGACCGGCAAGCTGCAACGCATCGAACTCGGGATCCTGCGTGGCTGCCTCGTTGCCGGCGACGAAGATCATCTTGAGCGCCTGCGGGTCCGCTGACCAGTCCAGGGCGTCCAGCGAACGCTTGACGACGCGCGCGACGTATTCGTCCCCACCGTTGGTGCCGAGTTCGAACAGCTTCTGTGAAACCAAGTCGAGGTCGCCGGTCAACGGCGTCTCGATGCGCACGAAGCCGCTCTCCTCGCCATAGGCAGGACAGCCGTAGGTCAATAGCGCCACGCGCAACTCCGGCTGCGGCCGCAGCGTCGCCATCTCGTTGACGATCGCCCACAGATTCTGCCGGGCGGCGTGGATCAAGCCGCTCATGCTGCCGCTGACGTCGAGGCAGATCACGAGGTCTATTGCGCGCGACGTCCGTATCGGCGCGGTCACCGGCGCAATCGGTTCGGGGTTCTGCGCCCCGGCGGCGGCGGCCAGAACAACGGCGAGCGAGGTAGAACGAATCATCATCGGATCTCCTTGTGCGTATCGGGAATGGAGGTTTCGGGGGCCACGGGCCGCTCCACCTGCTGCTTGACCAGGACGTTCTCGCCGTCGAGGTTCAGCAGGATGTCGCCGCCCAGGGACAGCAATCCGGCCTTCTGCTGCCGTTCGAGCCGGCGCACGAGCATGAAGTAGTCGGCCGTCGCAAACTGCACCGTGCGGTCCGGCGTCAAGGTCTTGGCGACGACACTGTTGCCGTCGATCCACAGGCGGCCGCGCTTCAAGAACGCGCGGTCGCACACCCGCTGGATGTTGCCGATCGCGACCTTGTTCATGTGCCTGTCGAAGTAGTAGTTGCGCGGGTTGGCAACCGTCTGCCCCTTCTGCCGCCACAGGTTCTCGCCCTGGTTCACTGCAGCCGTGCCACTGCGGGTGACGACTGCGCGCCCCTGCAGGCTCGATTGGCAGGCGTGCGTCAGCGCGCTCCAGTCGTCGAGCCTGCTGCCCTCGGTCGCCAGAAACGCGGTGTATTCGCCGAGCACCCCAAAGCGTGTCGACAGACGCAGGATCTCGTCGCGAAGTTCGCGGTAGCGTGGGTTCGCCCATGGATCGCGGCGCGCCGCGCCCCAGGGGGCACCGAGGTCGCCGCACTGCTGGCGCAGTTCGTCGACCAGGAACGCAATCTGACGACTCGCCCACAGCCGCGGCACGAACGCGTGGCGGCTACTCGCGTGCTTCACCGGCAGCGTGAACGTGTAGCGGCGCTCGCCAGCCGGAGTGCGTCCGCGCAGTTCGAAGCACAGGTCTTGCTCGCCGCGGTACCGCCCGAGGACGACCAGCTGCTCGCCCCGGAACAAGTCGTTGAGCCGGCGTGGCAGCACCTCGCTGGTCCGCGCCTGGTAGACGCCGTCGCCGTCGACCGTGCGCAACACGGGATCGGCCAACACCGGGTGATCGAGCCGCGCGAACGTGCGCGCGACCTTGACCTCGACGTCCTCGTCAGGCTGCACGTAGGTCGTGACGGCGCGAGTCTCGTCGGCGATGCGATCGAGCAACGGCACGTTGACGTCGTTGCCGACCCCGAAGCAGAAAACGCGGCGATGCGCGGCGTTGCCCTCCGCGATCAGGCGGAACAAATCCTTCTCACTGGTCGGGCCGACCGTCGGCAGACCATCGGTCAGGAACAGCACCAACGGCAGGGTGCCCGCCATCGCCGGCGGTCGCAGCGCCTCGAGCAACGCATCATGGAGGTTGGTGCCGCCGTGCGGCCGGATCGACGTGACGAACGCGCGCGCCGTGGCGAGCGTGTGCACGTCCTTGATCACCGGCGCCGAGAATGCCCGCCCGACATCGTTGCCGTAGTGGATCACCTGGATGCCTTCGCCGTCGGCAAGTCCTTCGAGCACCTGCAACGCAGCCGCCTTGGCTTGCGCCAACTTGCGACCGGCCATGCTGCCGGAGCGATCGAGCACCAGCGTCACCTCCCGGCGCAGAGCCTGGGCGCGCTCCATCTTTGGCGCGTTGGCCAGCAGCAAGAAGTAGCCGCCGCCGATCGTCGGGTCGGGATAGGCGAACATCGCCGCCGTCGGCTCGCCGTGGGCATGCACCGTCGTGTAACAGAGCCGGAACGCACCCGGGTCACGCTCGCTCTCCGGTGCAACGCGCAACGTCATGCGACGTTCGCCGTGCCGCTGCACGATCAGCTCGTGGCTGGGCGAGTAGCAGACGCCGATGTTCGCGCGCGCCGACAGGTCGACCTCGATCGCCCACGGCGCAACCAGCGTCAACATCTCACTGCGGGGCAGCACGTAGTCGACGCGATCGCCATCGATCTCGAGTACGTGGTCGTAGCTGATGCGCACCTTCTGCGCGCCCTTCGCGGCGACCGGGAACACGCTGCTCCGCAGACAGCAGTAGCCCGAAAACTCGAGCAGCGCCGGGTCCTTCAGACGGCGCGTGATCTGGTCGTAGAGACGCCGCGCCTCGTCGCGCGACAGAATCCTGGCGGTCGGTTCGCTCGCCGGTCCGTCGAAACGGAAGTCCGACACCGCCGCGCCGTCAGGAACCGGCAGCAGCACCACCGCCTCCTGCACATGACTGGCCGGGTTGTAGAGCTCGAACTCGAGCACCGTCGACGCCGCCCGGTCGCGGATCTTGATGCTGGCGCGTGCCGCACGCACCTGCACTGGCGGTATGCCGTAGGCGGACAGCACCGCGCGGTTCGGCACCACCCACTGATGTCCCGAGGCCAGTTCGGGGCGCTGTTGCGCCGACAGCATCGGAAGACCGACTGCCGTCAACAGCAGTCCGATCCATGCGCAAGTTCGTGGTTCGCTCACGGGTTCCTCTCGCTCTGTGTCGTTGATCGGCGGCCGCGGGGACGACCGCCTCGGTCGACTCAATAGACGTGCTGCCGGCCGCGTATTGGGTAAGGCCTGCGTAAGCCCGCTTGACGGATCGCCCCTGGCGACTACTTTCTCGTGCAAAGCCGGACCAGCACGCCTGACCCAGGAGCCTCATGGAACTGCGCGACGCGATCGACCAGGTCACGACGATCCGAAGCCAACTCGCCGCCACCGAACACCTGAAGAGCCTGCGCGCGGTGCCGGTCGCGGTCTCCGGCCTGCTGGCATTGCTCGCCGCCGGGGCCCAGACCGTCTGGCTAGAGCAGCCGCTCGACTACCCGCGCCGCTATCTGTTGATCTGGTGCGGAGCGGCGACGATCAGCACGGTGCTCGCGAGCATCGTGGTCGCGCGCCGCACGGTACGCTGCCCCGGCGAGCTGAGTGCCGCGAACGCTTGGCTGGCGGTGCGGCAGTTCGCCCCGAGCCTGATCGTCGGCGCAATCGTCACCTGGTTCGTCGTCGATCGCACACCACACCTGCTGTGGATGCTGCCCGGACTTTGGCAACTGCTGTTCGGCCTCGGCAACCTCGCCGCCCATCGCCTGCTGCCAGCACCGGCCTTCTTCGTCGGCGTGATGTTCGTCGCCAGCGGAACCTGCTGCCTCTGGTTCGGGGAACGCGCGCTCGCACCGTGGGCCATGGGGCTGCCGTTCGCGGCGGGTCAACTGGCCCTCGCGGCGATCCTGTGGTGGCATCACGAGCGCGTCGTCGCGCCGGGAGCCATGCGATGACCGACCCCAAGGACAATGGCCGCTACGCCTACGAGGGCCTCGACCGTGTGCTGCACGAAAAGGCCCGCCTCGGCATCGTCACCTCGCTGGCCGCGCGCGCCGACGGCCTCCTGTTCACCGACTTGAAGGCTCTCTGCCACCTGACCGACGGCAACCTGTCGCGCCACCTGACCGTGTTGCAAGAGGCGGGCATCGTCGAGATCCACAAGGGCTACAAAGGCAAGCGCCCGCAGACCCTGTGCCGGCTCAGCGACGGTGGGCGCAGACGCTATCTCGAATACATCGCGGTGCTCGAGTCGGTGCTCGAGGACGCGGTCGCCGCCGCGAAAGCGGCCCGCAGGACCCGCCGCGCGCTGCCGGACGGATTCAGCCCGGCATAGTGCCCGCGGCAGATTGGGCGCCCGCGGCAGATCCGCTCAGGACTTGACCTTCGCGCCCGGCTCGCCGCCCTTCTTGAGGGCCTCGACGATCTTCGCCGGCTGGATCTTCTTGCTGTCGTAGTGGACCTTGAAATCGGAGGTGTTGGCCGCGATGTCGATCGCGCCAACCCCGTCGACTCCCTTCAGCGCGCTACGCACGGTAGCGACACAGGAGCCTCAAATGTTCTTGCCGAGTTCGAAGGTGGCGGTCGCGTCGGTCGCTACGGCGCTGGCATTCGGCGTGTTGTTGTCGCCGTTGCCACTCTCTGCCGTACAGCCGACCAGGAACAGGGCCAAAGCCCCTGCTGGGATCAGTCGAAACATGGGTCTACCTCTCGAGGGATGCGCCGGCAGGACGTCCACCGGCGGCGTCATCCTACGAGGGTCCGGGGCAAAGGTTGCACGAACCTGTGCCTATCGCCGGGCCGGATCGGTTGCCGAGCGGGGATCACGCACGGCCTACGCGAGCTGAGCGCGGGTCGCCGAAGGTGCCCCCGACGGGCAATGCGCGCAGCGTCGAATGCAACACCTGAAAGTGCGGCCGGCCCTGGGCGTCGGGCCCGCGGTAGACCAGCGTGGCGGCGGCACCAGCCGGCACCACTCGGGCAAGCATCTCCACCATCGCATTCTGGCGCCGGATGGGAACGTCGACTCCGTCCCGCTGCGGCACGACCAGCACCGCCCGCCCCCGGAAGCGCGCCAGGTGCCCACGCAACTCCTGCTCGACCGCGGCAACGTGCGCAGGGTCGTCGCCGTGCGCCACCCCGAGCAACACGATCGGCGGCACGGATTCGTCGCGGCGACCGAGCACCGTGAGCAACGCGCCAGCCGGGGCCGGGGCAGCAGGGGCTTCTGCAGCGGCAGGCGCCGCCGACTCCGGCTTCGGCTCGGGGTGCAACTGCACGGCTTCTCCGGTCTTCTGCTCGAGCAGCACCTTGGCGGCGTTCTTGTCGCGCAGCGCCGCGAGCAGGCGCTGCACCGGCAACGAGTCGGGCGACGCACCGTGCCAAACGACCACCACCGTCTTGCCGGCGAGCGGCCCCACTTCCCGCAGGCGATCGGGCAGCTCCCGATCCAGCATGCGCGAATCCATCGCCTCGTCACCCGTCGATTCGATCACCACGCGCAGATCGCGCCCCTGACGGCCGACCGACTCGAACAGCGGCGGATGCAGTTGCAACGGTTCGGCACCGTCGATGAGGACCTTCGAAGCCCCCTGCTCGAGCGCATACTCGGCGACCGCGGTGGCCGCCGCCGAGTCCTTGATCGTGACCGCGCGCAACGCGATCTCGACACCTTCGAGTTCGCGCGCGACCGCCCGGCGCTGCTGTTCGGCATCGCGGCCATCGACGAGACACGAGATCACCACGCCATCGTCGCTCTCTACGATCGCCAACATCGGCGGGAGCAACACGTCGATGTCGCCCCCCTCGACGAGTTCGAGCCGCATCGCACCCGCTTCGGCAACTGCCGTGCAGAGGTTGTTCCGCAACGACCGGGAAACCGCGGCGTCCGAAGCGAACTCGATGCGGACCGCCTGCCCACGCAACTCCTCGGCGTGCTCCGGCAACCGCCGATCGATCGCGCGCTGCAGATCCTTCGGCTTGCCGGCCTCGGTGTGCACGACGATCGTGCGCACGTCGCCGTCGACGCCGAACTCCACCGGCGCGGGCACGAACGGCTCGCGCCGATCGCCAGCGATGGTGCAGCACAGCGTCTTCGGGGCGAGTTTCTTGACCACCTCGTCGAGGCACTCCACGGCCTCCGCATCGAGAGCGAAGTCGGCCGGCCAGTCGATGACGACGTGCTGGCCGCGGGTCACCTCGTGATGCTCGCCGCACTCGCGGACGAACGTCGCCAGCACCGCGGCGCGCGAGCGGCCGTTCGGCGACAGACGCAACTCGACTTCGCGACCGGTGCGCACGCTGATGAGCGGCGGCCAGACGATGTCGAAGTCCTCATTGCCCCCGACCTCGATCAGCGTAGCACCGGCATCGCGCGCGAAGTCGACGCAGAACGCCTGCACCGCCGCCGATTCGCGCGCGAACTGATAGCGCACGTTCTTGCCGTCGAGCTCGGTTCGGTGTCGCGGCATAACCAGCGACAGAGCATCGATGGTGTCGGTGTCGTCGCCGGCCAGCGAGACCACGATCGTCACCTTGTTGCCGCTGACGGTGCACTGGACGCGATCCTCGAGATCGCGGTCGAACAGCACCCGCGCGCCGATCGCAAGGCTGCGCGCACCGGCGTCGCGCAGCGCCATCGCCATCGCATCGCGCATGGTCGCGTCCGGCTTGGCACCGCCGCGGAACTGAAAGACGAAGCGGCCGCCCGCGGCGTTCGCGGCCAATGCCGCCAGATGCGGAGCCATCGCAACCGGCAGGTCCGCGGCGTCGCATTCCCCGGTCGCCACCTGCACCTTGGTGATGCCGTCGGCCGTGTCCTGCTGGACTTCGACCGTCGGCAACCTGCCTTCGTGCACCTGTTCATCACCGAACCCACGCCGCACGACCACCAGCAACGGCTTGTGCGGCGCGAGCTTCTCGGCAACCAGTGCCTTGACGGCGCTGCCGATCAGGGCTTCTCCGCCGAACCGCACCAACACCTTGCGGTGGCGCAACTGCGCACTGCACGTATCGGCGATGCGCGCCAGCGGGCCATCGACCGCGTCGGCAACATCCTTCTTCGGCATCTCTGGCACGTCGATCGTGACCGTCGTGTCGAAGCCATCTTCTGTGCTCTGGACACAGTTCGCCTTGACCGGCCCTTCATCTTCGTCGAGCGGTTCCAGCACCGGCAGATCATCGAGCGGCTCCAGTTCCGGCAGTTCGGCGTCGATCTCGTCCTTGGCGGAGCGTCCTGGTCGCTTGCGGGGCAGCCCGTGGCCGTGCTTGGTCATTCGTTCGGTGTCGCGTGTCGGGAGGGGAGAGGGGTCCGCCAAGGTAGCGGACCCGCCGCCCGCGCCAAGAGCGAGCACCGGCCTCGCGGCATTTCGCGCTCCATCGTGGCGCGGGGGCACAACCGCCGCGAAGCCCGGTTTCGCGGCCCACCGAGCATTCTGCCGTGCCGAGCGCGCAGGTCCGCAATAAGCTCACCGGCGCCTGACCCGCACCCGACCATGGACCGACGCAGCTTCCTCGCCACGAGCACGGCCGCCGTTGCCACCGCTGGCCTGACGCAGGCCGCCCGACCGACGCAAGGCGTGCAGCGGGCGCCGAGCCAGCCGTTCCGACTGCGCTACGCGCCGCACTTCGGCATGTTCCGCCACCATGCGAAGTCGCTGGAAGACCAGTTGCAGTTCGCCGCCGACCAGGGGTTCACGGCCTGGGAAGACAACGGCATGGCGCACAAGGACGAAG
>DRKG01000015.1 GCA_011051855.1 bacterium
AACCCCGCCGCTCGCTCGCCTCGACCGGCGACTCGCACGCGAGCAACCGCGCCAGCAGTTCGGCGGCCGTGGTGTAGACGCGCAACCCCGTGCGCTGGCTGCGTTCACCGGCGAACTGCACGTCGTCGCGACGCCCGACGACGCTCGCCGTCGGCGTCGCAAAGTCCGCTCCGACCACCTTGCGCGGCACGTCGGCGCCACCGACGCCGACCACCAGGCCCGGTGGCAGCATGCCCGCGATCGCCCAGGTCGACAGCGCCGGCACCTTGCGCGCCACGCGCCAGCTCGCCAGGTAGGCCGGGCGGACATCGAGGCCGGGGGAGCGGCACCAGTCGGTCGGCACCGTCTCGGTCCACTCGCGCACGTTGCCGATCAGATCGTAGGGGGCGTTGCCGGTGTCCTTGCGGCCGGACTCGAAGGTTCCGACCGGCACCGTCTCCCCGAGGCCGAGGTCGCCGGTGTTGGCACGGGTCGCGTCGCGCATGCCACTCCCCCACGGAAACGGCCCCGGACCATCGCCCGCCGTCACCGCGCGCCACTCGGCCTCGCTGGGCAGGCGTCCGAACCGCCAGCGCGCGAACGCCCGCGCCTGCAGCAGGTCCATGCCGGCCACCGGCAGGCTGCCGCCGCCGACGAGGCGCACCTCGCGCGCATCGACGGCGCGGCCCGCGGCGGTCGTCGCGAACTCGGTCCAGTCGGCCTGCGTGGCCTCGAAGCGGTCGACGAACAGCGCTTCGCCGGCGCGCGCCGGCACGCGTCCGACGAGCACCAGGTCACGGATGCTGCCGAAACGGCCGCGGCGCGGCAGCACTTCGACGTCGGCGGCAGCGTCCACCCGCGCCTCCCCGGTGCAAGAAGCCGCCCCGATCGCAACCAGGAGCGACGCGCACCAGCCGGAGACGGAGCGATCGACCACCGTGCGGAGCTCAGCGCTCCAGCATCAGGATCTCGACGCGCCGATTGGTCTTGCGCGCCTCTTCCGTGCTGCCTTCGACCGCCGGGCGGAACTCGCCGTAGCCGGCGACGCTGACCTGCTGCTGCGGGATGCCCGACGCGATCAGGTAGTCGGCGACGCTCATCGCACGCTCGACCGACAGCCGCAGGTTGGTACCCCAGCGGCTGCGCACGATCGGCGTGTCGTCGGTGTGCCCTTCGACGCGCAGCCGGCGGCCCTGCAGCGACTCCACCAGTTCCTTCAGCGTGCGCTTGCCGCCGTCGGACAGCGTGTTCTGGCCGGGCTCGAACAACACCCCGCCCGCGACCCGGAAGGCGTAGCCTTCGGTCGTCGGCACCAGTTCGACGCCCTGCACCTTGGTCGGGGAACTCTCCCCGTAGCGCGCGAGCAGGTCGCCGATCTTCTTCTTCTGCTGCTTGATCCACTCGGCGTCGGCAGCGCGCGCCCCGAGGTCCTGGTTCTCGGCCTCCAGGCGCTCGGCGCGCGCCGCCAGATCGCGCATGCCCTGGCGCAGTTCGTCGTTCTCGATCGCGAGAACCTCGTTCTTGCGCTGCAGGGCTCGGTGCGCCTCCGGGCTGACGCAGCTCGCCGCGCACAGCGCCATGATCATCATGATGTGCTTCATCGGGTACCCCCTCACGGGTTCGCTATCACAGTAACGGCGCCGACCTTGACCATCGGCGCCCGGTCTCACCGTAGCGTCCCGGACAGACAAAAGCCACGTCGCAGGCTCGCCTGCGACGCGGCATTCCGGGGTTCCCGACTGCGGGTCGCCTACTTCTTCGCGGCGAACGCCGACGTGAAGAAGCTGTTGGCCGGATCCTGGTCGCCGGCGATCGCGAACGTGATCATCGTGCACCAGATCATCAGGACCGTGCCGAGCACGGCCACGGCGCTGACCCACGCGGGGGTCGGTTCTTCGTCGGCCGCAGCGCTTGCCGCACGGACCGGAGCCTTCTTGGCGCGCTGCGGCGTGCGCCGCCGCACCGGCGCGGGCTCGACGATGTCGTCTTCGGCCAGCAGCGTGTCCTCCTCGGAGATCTGCTCGGTGACCATGCCGGTGTCGTCCTCGAGCGAGTCGGCGAACGACAGTTGGCTGTCCCCTGCGTTCTGCGCGCCCAGCGAGGCGATGTCCTCGGCACGGAACTTCATCGAATCACCATCGCGGTAGGCGCGGATCTCGCCCTCGGAGACCAGCTTCTTCAGTTCTTCGCTGCGGAGTTGCAGCTCGCGCAGGGCCTTCTCGAACGAGAGGAAATCATCGGACTGGGACACGGACTTACCTCACTGCGTCGTGGGACGACTACTGGGGAGAGGGGTGGGAAAACGAACGACGACGGCCACGCAGACGGCCGTCGCTCCGGCGGGCGGACGGAGACCGCTCCAGGCGGAGCGGCGCCAGCAGCTTACCTCATCCGGAGCGCTTGGGAAGCCACTACTTGCGGGTTCCGGCGTCCCGCTCGAGCCCGGTGCGCACCGAACGGTCCTTCCGACCGCGCTTTCGGAACAGGCGCTCCAGGTCCTCGTACTCGTACTCGGAGCGGTCGTTGTAGCCGTGCAATTGCAGGTCGAGGTCGATCCGGCGGGCGCCGACGAGCACCACCCGGCGCTGTTCGGCCGAACCGCCGCGGGCCTCGTAGACGGCCAGTTGGCGGTGTTCGGTGTCGACCAGGTAGAGCACCGACGTGCCGACGCCGTAGCTGCCGGTCACCGCCAGGAACCCGTTCGCCGCCGCCGAGCTGCCGCCTTCCTCGGTGTAGACGATCGGCTGCTCGGTCGGCCGTTCGCCGCCGACCACCGGGCCCGGCGCCGGCGGCGGGTTGACCGGTCCGCGGCCCTGGGCATCGACGGCCGGGCGGGGAAAGCACTGGCCGAGCAAGAAGGCGGCACCGAATCCGGCACCGAGCAGGAGGGTCTGGGCGGGAATCTTCATCGCGGAGCAGGCACGATCGTAACCCATCTCAGTCGTGCTGGAAGGCTCCGTGCCGCAGGAAGTGCAACACCTGACGGATCACCGGTGCCGCGACCGCGATGCTGGTGTGGCCGTATGGCACGGTGGCCCGATCGCGCGCCCCGGCGAAGGTCGCCTCGGAGACCCCGACGGTGCCGTCGTCGTTCCCCGGGATCGAGGGGTTGCCGGCGCCGATGTCGCCGAGGACCGTGCCCGAACGCCCGCCGAACGGGATCGGCTGGCGGTGGAACGCATCGGTGGTCGCCAGTTGCGCGGCCGCCCGGTCCCCCATCACCAACTGGAACAACCACCAGTGGCGTCGCTTGTCGGCCAGGATCGCGCCGCGGTGCGGCGTCGCCAAGTACACGCAAGCCGTCGGCGGGCGCGCATCGCCGCGGCGCAGGTATTCCTCGATCACCAGGCCGCCCATCGAATGGCCGACGAACGCCAGCTCGTCGATCGGCCCGCGCGCCCAGCGCGCCTCGACCGCATCCCGCAACCGCCGGGCGTGGGCTGCGAGGAAGTCCTCGGTGCTCGGGTAGCCGAAGTTCTCGACCTGGTAACCGTGGGCGCGCAGCGAACGCTCGAGCCGCCCCAGGGACGCCGACGTGCGCCACAGACCGTGCACCAAGAACACCACCCGCGTGCGACCGTCGGCGGGCGCGCGCAGCTCGGGAGCCAGCACGGCCGGCCGGGCATTCCAGACGACGTCGAACGGCCAGCACACCGGCCACCGCGCGACCGCGCCCAGGCCGAACACGGCCAGCAGCCCCAGCGCGATCCACAGCCCCCTGCGCAAGAGCCGCAGCACGCGCCTACGCCCTCGCAGCGGAGCTGCCGGCATCGCCCCTCGGTAGGCCGCTGTGCAGGCGCGCCGCGAACGGCGACTCGCGCAGGATCTGCGCCTCCACGGCGAGCAGTTCGACGTGGCGCGCGCGCACGGCGTCGGCGTCGGCGAGCAACGTCGTGAGATCCAGGTAGAGCCGTTCGTGCCGTTCCTCGGCCGGACACAGATCCGCATAGAAGGCCGCCACCTCGGGCGCGACCTCATCCAGGGCCGCCGCGAGCAGCGTCATGCGCTCGTGCGAGCGGAACTCGATGATCGCGGCGATCAGCAGCTCGTCGACGAGGCGCTCGCGGTGTTCCCGCCGCGCGGACCTCTTCAGGCGTTCGGCGTAGCCCGACGACGGCTGCCGGGCGAAGGCGACCCCGCGCTGCTCCAGGAGTTTGAGGGTGCGCTCGAAGTGCACCAGTTCTTCGCGGCCGAGCGCCGACAACCGCCGGTGCAGTCCGCGGTGCAGCGGCAACCGGAACAGGAACGCGACGGCCCCGGCCGCCGCCTTCTTCTCCAGGTGGGCCTGCTCCAACAGCAGTTCGTCGACGTTGCCGCGCTGTGCCTCGGCCCACGCACTCGGGGTCACGAAGCGCGCGACTTCGGCATCGGGGTGCGGAATCGATTCGGCCACCATGCCCCGAGGGTAGCCGGCGCGCCGGTCAACGCAGCCGCAATAGTTCGGTCAGGTAGCGCCCGGCGGCCTCGCTCGACTGCACCCGCGGTGCGTGGCGCACTTCGTCGAGCCGGAACCGTTCGCCGTCCCACTCGAACACCAGCACCTGCGCCCCGTCGGAGCGCGGTTCCCGCTGCACCGCGACCGCGACGT
>DRKG01000016.1 GCA_011051855.1 bacterium
GCCCCGGGATGCAGCATCTGGCTGGGTGGAACGGCACTCGGCACGTTGGCCGTGCCGCAAGGTTACGTGAAGACCATCGTCCCCGTGCCGAACTACTCGCCGCTGTTGGGCGCGGTGCTCTGCGCCCAGACGGCGTACTTGACGCAGGCGAATCCGGCCAATCTGTTGCTCACGAACGGGATCGAGGGCCGGCTCGGGTTCTGACGTCCGAAGGAGAGCCGGACGGAGGGGCTCGCGCGGGGGCGGTTTCTCCCGAGGATCGCTTCTCCCCGGGATCCTCGAGCGGGCAGTGCGGATGGTGGAGAGTAGGGGAGTCGAACCCCTGACCTCCACAATGCCATTGTGGCGCTCTACCAACTGAGCTAACTCCCCATCGGCACTGCGTTCCCTGCTTCGGCAGGACGGGCTGACCGCCTACAGCCGGAACAGGTTGGGCCCAGAAGCTAGCGTGTGCGCGATCAGGTTCAAGGGCCTTTCCGCGCGTGTGCCCGCATCGCTCCGGTCGGTGGAATGGTGGCTTCCCGCCGGCGGCGTTCTGCGGTAGGTTCGGTGGCGTCATCGAGGGCCGGCATGGTCATGGCCCGTGGGATGTCTGTCGGAATGGTCGCCGGCGACGCGGGCCCCGGACCTCGAACTACACCAGCACTACTGGGGCGCCGCGGCTCGCTACGCGGCGTCGAGGCGCACGATGGTCAAACAGGGATCGTTCTTCCAACGTCTGAAGGAACGCTGGGGCTCCGGCTCCGGCGTCCGGGTCGAGAAGTCCACGGCTGCACACGGCCGAACGGCGAAGCCGGATGCAGTGGCGGGCACGCGGCCCGAGTCGAAGCCGCAGGCCGCACGGGTCGAGGCCGAACGCACCGGCTCGGCGAACGGCAACGGCGGCGGGTCGGTGTCGACCACCTTCCAACCGGCGCAGGCGCGCTCGACGCGCAAGATGTCGGAGCGGGAGGAAGCGATGATGGTCGTCGGCCAGCACTTCCAAGAGCTGGCGGCGTTGATGCGCGGGTCGCAGGCGGCCAACGACGAGAAGCTGCAGAAGATCGTCGAGGCGACGGCGTCGATGCCGGCGCTCGGCCAGCAGCAGCTCGAGACGCTGCGCGCCCTGTCGACGCAGATGGAGAAGCAGAACGAACTCGGCCTGCAGGTCTCGCAGGCGATGACGCGGTTGCCGTCCTTGCTCGAGAACGTCGAGAAGGCGCTCGACCGGGCCGCCGCGACCGACGAGCGGACCGCCGCGACGGTCAAGGAGTTCCAGGCGACGATGGATCGCATCCACTCGTCGATGGACAAGATGGTCGCGCACTCGGGCGAGCAGGCGAAGGCGTCGAAGGAACTCGCCGAACGACGAACCGACGAGCTGCAGGGCATTTCCAAGGAGATGGCCAAGGCCCAGCAGGAGGCGGTGGCCGAACTCAAGCGCACCGCCGACGAGGGCCTCGCGTCGTTGCGTCGCACGCACGAGGACCAGTCCAACCGCCTGCAGCGCGTCGTGCAGGAGCACGCCGGTTGGAACCGCGCGGTGCTGGTCGGCGTCGGGCTGGTCGTGCTCGGCATCGGCGCCGTGATCGTGCTGCAACTGGTCAAGTGACCTCTGCTCGGCCGGCGGGGCGCCGCCTGTGGTTGGTGCGCCACGGCGAGACCGAGGGGCAGTCGTCGATCCGCTACCATGGTGAGAACGACGTGCCGCTTGCCGACACCGGCCGCAGGCAGATCCGCGCCCTGTTGCTGCTGCTGCGCGGGGTCGCGTTCACCCGGGTCGTGCACTCGCCCCTGATGCGGGCCCGCGAGTCGGCGGCGTTGCTGGCCTCTGGGCTCGACCTTGCTCCACAGGTGCTGGAGGCCGATGCGCGGCTGCGCGAGATCTCGTTCGGCGCATGCGAAGGCATGACGCGGGAGGAGATCGACGACGCGTTCCCGACCTTCTTCGCCGACTACGAGGCCGGGCGGGTCGATGCCTTCCCCGGCGGGGAGCCGCGGCCCGCGTTCGCCCGCCGCGTCGGTGCTGCGGTGCTCGAACTCGCGGCCGACGACGCGCACCGGGACGTGCTGGTCGTCGCGCACCGCGGCACCGTGCGCCACGCGCTTCTCGCCCTGCTCGGCGGGGAGCCGCCGTCGCCCGGGGGCTTCGCGGTCGAACTCGGCAGCTTGACGGTGCTGCGGTGGGCGGGCAGGTGGCAGCTCGAGCTCTTGGGCGTGCGTGGCGATCTCGGGACCGGCGGTTCGGCCTGACCGTTGCGCACCGGCGGCGGAGCCTTCCTTCGGCGTCGCCGATCCGCCATCCTGCTCGCCGCGATGATCCACCCGACGCCCCGGCTCCGCTTCGCGCCGTCCCCGACCGGCAATCTGCACCTCGGCGGTGCGCGCACCGCGATGTACAACTGGGCGCTCGCGCGGCACCTCGGCGGTGCGTTCGTGCTGCGCATCGAGGACACCGACCGGGCGCGCAGCTCCGACGCGTCGCTGCAGGTGATCCTCGAAGGTCTCGCCTGGCTCGGTCTGGACTGGGACGAAGGGCCGGAGTTCCGCTACCGCGATCGCACCTTCGGCGGCGGCGACTACGGGCCCTACTACCAGATGCAGCGGCTCGACCGCTACGCGGCGGTGGCCGAGCGGTTGCTCGCCTCGGGCCACGCCTACCGCTGTTACTGCAGCCCCGAGCGCATCGCCGAGGTGCGCGAGCGTCAGAAGGCCCGGAAGAGCCCGTTCCTCGGTTACGACGGCCACTGCCGTGATCTGACCGACGATCAGCGCGCGGCGTTCGAGCGGCAGGGCATCGAGCCGAACCTGCGCTTCCGCATGCCGAAGGACGAGGTCGTAAAGGTGCACGACCTGATCCGCGGCGAGGTCGAGGTCAACACCAAGCAGCTCGACGATTGGGTCATGGTGCGTCCCGGCGGCGTGCCGCTCTACAACTTCGCCTGCGTCGTCGACGACCTCGACATGAAGATCACCCACGTCGTGCGCGGCGAGGAGCACTTCCTGAACGGCATCAAGCAGCGGCTTGTGTTCGCGGCACTCGGCGCCGAGTGTCCGCACTACGCACACATTCCTCTGATCCTGAACCAGAAGGGCGGCAAGCTCAGCAAGCGCGATCCGGGCGTCATGAGCGTGCTCGAATACCGCGACCGCGGCTACCCGGAGGAGGCGGTGTTCAACTACATCGCGCTGCTCGGTTGGGGGTTCTCCGGGGATCGCGACGTGTTCACGCGCGACGAGATGGTCGACGCGTTCGCAGTCGAGAACGTCGGCAAGGCCGGGGCCAAGTTCGACGTCGACAAGCTGCACTGGATGTGCGGTGAGTACATCCGACGCTGGTCGGTCGACGAGCTGCTCGCGCGGGCCGAGCGGTGGCTGGTGCCGGCACTGCCCGATGGCGCACTCGCCGCGCAACCGGCGTTCTGGCGCAACGCGGTTGCCTGCTACCAGGAGCGCATCCAGTTGCTCGCCGAGCTGCCCGGCAAGCTCGCTTGGCTATGGGCGCGGCCGGAGCCGGACGATGCCGCCGCCAAGAACCTGCGCAAGCACGCCGACGCCGCGCAGTGGCTTAGCGCCTACGCCGACCTGCTCGAATCGTTGCCGCTGCCGCCGAGCTATCCGGCCGACCGCGGCGACGCCGACCAGCTCGTGCGGCTGCCGTCGCAGAAGGACGCGCCCGGCGCCGATTGCCGATGGGCGACGCCGGCCACGATCGAAGCGGCAACGCGCGCCCACACCGAAACCGCCGGCATCAAGTTCGGCCACTTCGTGCACCCCGTGCGCGCCGCCTTGACCGGCACCAACAAAGGGCCGGGCCTGTTCGACGTGGTCTTCCTGCTCGGCAAGCAGCACTGCCTCGATCGATTGCGGGACGTACCGAACCGGGTACAAAGCACAACCTGACAAGGATAAGTGCCCGGGTATATGGCCCGGTGAGGTTGTTGTTTGTACCGGGTTCGGTACGTTCAGCGAAATGGTAGGGCGTGACGACGAAGAACTCGAAAGAGGCTACGAACAGTGTCCCATCTGCAGCCGCGTGAACTGCCCAGGTGCAATGGATCACTGCGGGCAC
>DRKG01000017.1 GCA_011051855.1 bacterium
CAGCGACGAGCCGGGCAAACACGTCCTGCACGACCTCCTCGGCCTCGTGCGGGTCGCGCAGCCGCTGGGTGCAGAATTGCACCAAACGGGGCCGCCACTTGGTGAAGGTCTCGGCGATCACGGCAATCCGACACACGATCGGGGCCAGCGGCCGTTCAGAAAACCCTTCCCCGAAGGGTGTTTCTTGCCCCCTTCCGTGCGGTCGGGCGGCGGCCGTTCGCTTGGTTGGTGGCAGCGACGGTGCTGCCCTCCAACCCAGACCACGACTTATCGAAGAACGCAGGAGACCAAACCATGCAGTTTCCGACGATGATGTTCCTCTCGGCCGCCTTCGCGACCAGTTTGTTCGCCCAGACCGGTGCGGCGCTCGGGATCCAGCCCGGCGACCATGCCGTCTGTTTCACCGTCAAGGCCGAGCAGCGGTCGTTCCTCGGGGCGGTGCTGGTCTCTCTGGACGGCACCCTCGTGCAGACGAAGGGCCTGCCGCCGCTGCTCGGGGATGGCGCGATGCTCAGCGTCGGTTTCACCAGCACCGGGCGGTTCGCGGTGGCCATCCCCAACTCGGCCCTGCCGTTGGGGCAGTCGATCTACGCCCAGGGTGCGGCGATCACCCGCGAGGAACTGGCGGTGACGTCGGTCGTGCGGTTCGAACTGGTCAAGAAGGCCCATCAGCCGACCCTGGTCCTGCGCAAGCGCCGCGAGATCCCGGAGGCGCAGCCCGACGCCGATGCCAGCTACGTTCCGCACAAGGAGAAGCGTGATGCGCTGGCGGGATCGGGCCAGCGCGCCATTCCCGTGATCCGGCCGGCGAGTCCGAAGAGCTGGCCCGACTCACGATTCTGAGTCGGGGAGGGTGCGATCGCGTTTGCGGTGGCGCCGGCGGGCGGAATGCGCAAGATGTTCCGCCCGATGACCTCCCGAGTGTTGAGCGAGCGGCGCGGCGAGACCGTGCTCGTCACCCTGAATGCGCCCGAGCGGCGCAACGCCATCGACCAGGAGATGGTCGACGGCCTGCACGCGGTGCTCGACGAACTGCAGCACGACGAGTCCCTCGCGGCGATCGTGCTGACGGGCGCCGGCGACAAGGCGTTCGCCGCGGGCGCCGACATTGCGCAATTGCGCGAGCGCGCGGCGAACGACGCGATGAAGGCGATCAACAGCGCCATCTTCAACCGCATCGAGGAGTTCCCGGTGCCGGTGATCGCGGCGGTCAAGGGCTATGCCCTCGGCGGCGGCTGCGAACTCGCGATCGCCTGCGACCTGCGGGTGATCGGCGAGTCGGCGAAGATGGGCCAGCCCGAGGTCAAGCTCGGCATCATCCCGGCTGCCGGCGGCACGTATCGGCTGCCGCGGTTGATCGGCCTCGGTCGCGCGCGCGAACTGGTCTACACCGGCCGTATGGTCGACGCCGACGAGGCATTGCGCATCGGCCTGGCCAACCGCGTGGTGCCCGATGCCGAGGTGGTCGAGGCGGCGCTGGCGCTGGCAGACGAGATCGCGCGAAACGGCCGGCTGGCGGTGCGCGGCGCCAAGCGCACGCTCAATGCGCTGTCGCGGCCGGGGCAAGAGAACGCGATCGCGTTCGAGAGTTCGACGCAGGCGGTGTTGTTCGACAGCGAGGACAAGCGGGCGCGTATGACGGCGTTCCTGGACAAGCAGCGCAAGAAGAAGGGCTGAGACGATGACGAGCGAGAACAGGTTTCAGAAGGTTGCCGTGCTCGGCGCCGGCACGATGGGGGCAGGGATCGCGCAGGTCTGCGCGCAGGCCGGTTCCACGGTCGTGCTCTGCGACATCTCCGACGAGTTGGTCGCCAGCGGCCGCGAGCGCATTCGGGCGTTCCTGCAGAAGGGCGTCGACCGGGGTAAGACCACCGAGGAGCAGCGCGACGCGACGCTGGCGCGCATTGCGAGCGCCACCGATCGGGCCGCCGCGTGTCGCGACGTCGACCTGGTCGTCGAAGCCGTGCCCGAGCGGCTCGACCTCAAGAACAGCATCTTCCGCGAACTGGGCGAGTTGGTGTCGCCGGCCTGCGTGCTGGCGAGCAACACGTCGTCGCTGTCGCTGGCCAAGGTTTTCGATGGAGTCGCGGGGTCCGAGCGGTGCATCGGGTGGCACTTCTTCAATCCGGTGCCGCTGATGAAGCTGCTCGAACTGGTGCGCACGGAGGCGACTTCCGAGGGCACGATTGCGGCATCGCAGGCTTACGCCAGCCTGCTCGGCAAGGAACCGATCCTGGTCAAGGATAGTCCCGGCTTTGCCAGTTCGCGCCTCGGCGTCTGCCTCGGCCTCGAGGCGATCCGCATGCTCGAGAGTGGCGTGGCCTCCGCCGAGGACATCGACAAGGCGATGGTGCTCGGCTACGGCCACCCGATGGGGCCGTTGAAGCTCACCGACTTGGTCGGTCTCGACGTGCGCCTCGCGATCGCCGACTACCTGAAGGACGAACTCGGGCTGGCGGGTTTCGCGGCGCCCGAGCTGATGCGCCGCATGGTCGCCGAAGGCAAGCTCGGCAAGAAGAGCGGCCGGGGCTTCTACACCTGGTAGTGCCCCGGCCTGCTGAGGGTCAGATGCCCTGCAGCTCCCAGCTCAGGCAGTTGCTCAGCGAGAAGCCGAGCGCGCCCGTGGCGCCGACGCAGAGGTTCAGGCACTGCGAGCTGTAGACGTCTCCGACCAAGGCCGGCGAGGCCGGCAGCGGCAGGTTGAAGGTCGCCGAACCGCCGCAGACGCTCGGGCCCTGGATCAGCACCGGGCCGAGGTAGCCGACGTAGCCGCCGACATGGACGGGGCCACAGAGCGGCGGGACGACCACGCCCTGGTTGTGGCACGGGCTGTCGCCGATCATGCAGAACGAGAAGCTGCTGCCGAATGCGCCTTCGAGGGCCAGCGAGAACTGCTGGTTGCCGAGCACCGGGTCGTTGCGCAGGGTGTGGATCATCGGGCAGTTGGCGCAGGAGCCGTTGTTGCACGCGGTGCCGATCGAAGTCGCGCCACCGGGGCGCACGGCCAAGCCGGCGTAGGGGTCGACGGTGACGCTGATCGCCGGGCAGCAGTTGGCCTGCACGATGGTCAGGTTGCTTCCGTTCCACGCGTAGTTCATGGCCACGACGGTGTAGCCGTCGGTCGCGTAGATGATCTGCGAACCCCAGTCGCACGCGATGCCGCGGATGGCACCGAAGGGTGTCGTGCACGGCGGCACATCGATGATGTCGAACTGCACGCACGGGTTCGACATGTCATTGACCGCGATCTTGGTGGTGCCGGTGCTGAGGTTCGCGTAGGCGACGAACACCAGGCCGATGCCTTCGTCGACGGCGATGCCGGTGGTGACGCGCTGGTTGGGTGCCGGCGTCGGCACCAGCGAGGAGTTGCAGCCGCCCTGAAGCTGTGGCGGGCAGGTGTTGGAGTAGAAGCGGATGCGGCCTTCGCTGTCGACCATCCACAACTGGTCGAAGGCGTCGACGACCTCGAGGCCGGTGATGAACGTCGTCGTCGTGGTCAGCGCGGGCACCGCGATCGGCGGACACTGTGGCTGGCAGTTGTCGTCGTAGCGCGCGATGAAGCGGCCGTTGGTGACCCACGCGCCGCTGTGCACGGAGTCCCACGCCGTGCCGCCAGCGAAGGTGTTGAGAGTGGCCGGCATGCCCGGCAGGTTGCACTGCCCCATGGTGGTGCAGTTGAGCCTCTGCTGGCGCAGCGACGGGTTGACGCGCGTCAGGCCGATCAGGCTCTGGCTCGTCTGAGCCAGGAGGGGAGAAGCTGCGGTGAGAAGCAGGGTTGCGATCAGGGTGGTTTTCATGGTTGCACCTGGGAAAGGAGCGGGAGCGGGGAAAGGGGCAGGAGGGCCCCGGTCGTGCTCTGGAAGAACCACCGCTGTCGAGGCGCACGGGGAAACCGCGAAAAAGCCGCGTGCGCCCGTTTCCTACCAGCGGAATTGCGAGGTGATGCCGTGTTCGTCGCAGCGGGTGGTGCTGACCATGCTGTCGAGGCCGAGGCGCCGGATGTCCTGCGCCAAGCCGCGCAGCAACGAGGTCGCCATCTGGAGGTCCTGCGGCAGTTCCCCGGAGGTTTCGATCGCGTTGGCCATGACGTTCAGGATCACGCTGATCGGTGTCACAGCGACTCCGTTCCAACCCGGTTCGAGGGCGCCGAGGTGTCGGCGGATCTTGTCCTCGGGTCCGCCCTCACCCGCCGCTCGCGCGTCGAGCACGCCGCGCAGCATCGCCCGGGAGCCTTCGTCACCACCGAGGCCGATCAGCAGGAGGTCGCCGGTCACGGCGTATTCGATCTCGATCAGGCCGGCGAGCGGCAGCCGGTAGACCTGCACGTTGCCGTAGCTCTCGCGCTTGCGGCTGACGTGCAGGCCGCGCGTGCGCAGCATCTTGTCGAGGGCCGTCGCGAACGCCTCGCCGTCGCTGAGCGCCACGCCGTAGACGGTGCCGCCGACCATCGCCACCGGGTCGTCCTCGTAATCGGAAAAGTCAGCGGACTCGAGCGACTCGGCGTCCTGCACGATCAGCAGTTCGTTGCCGAGGTGGTCGAGAAGGTCTTCCTTGAGCCGGATCTTGGTGGCCTCGGCGAACATCTGCAGGGCGTCATCGAATGTCATCGGCGCTTCGTCTTCGAACAAACGCCAGGCATCCTGGATTGCCGTGTAGATCCGGCCGAGATCGACCGTCGAGATCGAGAACGACTCGCAGCCCGCGGGCACCGCTGCGAGCAGGCTCGGCGGCTCTGAGGTCTGCGGAAAGACGTCGAGTAGACCGCGGTCCGAAGCGGTCAAACCGATGCGCATCGCGCCGGTCACCGCTTCGCCGTCGGGTTTGACGGTGAAGGTCATGGATCGTAGCGACTGCAGGCCGAGAACGCGGAACAGTTCGCCGAGGTCGACCGGAGCGTTGCCGTCGTCGCTTGCGAGGGCCGTGCGGATCAGTCCGCCGACGTCGAAGTGCGCGAGCAGCGCGTCATCGACGTCGCCCCCTTGCCAGCGGTCGTCCGTGGCGAGCAGTTCGGCGGCTTGGTGGTCGATGTCGGATCCGCCGAGCAGCACCAGTGCGCCGTCGACCAGAGCCGGCATGGTGAAGTTCGGCTCGTCTTCGCCGTTGTCGGTGCGGCGCAGGTCGTGCTCGCCGACGGCGAAGTCCAGCAGCACTTCGTGTTCGGGCTTGATCTGTTCGATGGTCTCGTCGAGCGCTCGCTGCACGGCGCCGAGGTCGAAGCTGCCGTCCGGCGTCAGTGCCACCACCAGGCTGAAGCTCGGCATCACGTCGAACTGCAGCGAATCGGCGAGCGAATCCCAGTCGATCTGCACCGAGAGGACGATGTCGCCCATCCAATCGTTCAACAGGCCTTCCGCGAGCTCGGCGTCGAACAGGCCGCTATCGCGCAGCATGTGCAGGCCCGCTTCGATCTGACGATTGGCCATGCGCATCAGGGGTGCGAGCGCCTCGCTCTCACCGAGCTTGCTCACCTGGGTGCGGGCGAACCGGCTGCGCCACTTGGCTGGCGAAGCGATGCGCAGCACCAGTGCGGAATCGGCGGGGACGAACCGATTGCTGGCGAGGGCGGACGTCTGGGCGGGTAGCAGGGCGGGGAGCAGAAGGCCCAAGAGCGCCGTGGGCGTCAGGGCTCTGCACGATGGGCGGAGGTAGGACATGATGTCTACTTGTCTTGGGGGTAGATGAGGACGCGGTCGTGGGCGATCAGGACGAGGTCGCAGAGGCCGTCGCCGTCGAGATCGCCCGTGGCCAGTGCGCGCGGTTCGTTGTTGGGCGAACTGCTCGGTGGGGTTTCGAAGACGGGTACCGCCAGCGCGCGGCGCAGGGCATCGGCAGAACCCGCCAGGATCTGCACACCGGGCAGGCGCCGGTCGATCACGGCGAGGTCCTGCACGCCGTCGCCGTCGAAGTCGCCGCTGGCGCCGTGCCAGTACCAAGTGCGTTCGGTCGGCGGCTCGTGGCTGGCGACGACGTACAGCGACGGTCCGGCGCCGAACGGCACGCGCAGCAGGCCGCGCGGTGACAGCAACAGCGCCGCGTTGCGGTGCGCGATCAGGTGGGTGAAGCCGAGCTTCGGCAGCTCGATCGTTTCGACCGGGTGGCCTGCGCGCACGCGCAGCAGTTGGTCGCGCTGGCGGTCGAAATAGACCCAGTGGCCGTCGCCGAGGTCGCACGCGAGAGCCAGTTCGACGCTGCCTTCCGGTCCGTTGTCCTGGTCGAGAACGCGCACTTGGCCTTCCGCGTCGAAACGGAACCGACGCACGAAGCGCTTGCGCACGGCGATCAGGGACGGCGTGCCGTCGTGCTCGGCGAGCAGCAGCGCGCCGTCGTCCATCTTGCGGGTGAAGCCGGCGGTGGCGAACTGGCGGTCCTCCGGGTCGCCGCCGAGGGTCAGGGCTCGCAGTCCTTCACCGGGCACGACGAACGACAGTTCGATGCCTGCGCGGTCGCCGATGTCGGCGGCGATCAGTCTCGCCGGATCGGCAGGCAGGCGGCCCAGTTCGGCCAGCAGTTCGGGTTCGGCGTCGGGGCGGACACGGTGCACGCTGGCATTGCGGCGCTTGTCGCGGCTCAGCACCAAAGCACCGCCATCGGGGGCGACCGTGGCGGCGACGGGCCGGGCCACCGTCTTCAGGAGTTGCGGGAACCGGTCGAGAAGCGCCGTGCCCGGGCACCAGGCGACGGCCTCTTCTTCGCTGCTGGCGAGGAGCAGGTCGAGCCGACCGTCGCGATCGACATCGCCGACCGCGGCCGAGGTGACGCCGGCGAGCGTCGGCAGATTGCGGCGCACGAAGGTGCCATCGCGCCACTCGAAGACCGCCATCTGTGCGCGGCCGCTCGGAAACAGCACCAGGTCGTCATCGCCGTCGTCGTCCAGGTCGCCGACCGCAAACGGTGGGGTCGAGTTGCTGCCCTGGTCCCCGAACGCCCACCATTCGAGAGCCGCCTGGTCGCCGCGGTCGGCGTAGCGGCGGGCCGTGACTCGGCGCAGCAGACCTTCGATCGTCGCCAGCAGAGTGGATCCATCCGCATGCGGCAGCGGGAAGATCGTGTGCAGTTGGTCGATGGTGACGATCTGCCAAGGCCCGAAGGTGCCGTCGCCGTGCCCTCGCCGCAGCCGCAGGTTCATGCGTTCGCCTTCGGTGACGAACAAGAGGTCGAGGCGGCCGTCGCCATCGAGGTCGAGCAGTTCCGCGGAGTGCACGATGTTCTCGGTCGGTTCGATCTCCGACAGCTTGGTCGTACCGAGGACGTCGGTGACGATGCGCATGCGGCCGCGTGCGAGTGCGACGAGGTCATGCCGGCCGTCGCCGTCGAGATCGCCCGGGAGCAGCCGGATGCCGCGGCCGCCGAGGCCGAGATCCAGTGGGCGGGAGCGCCCGACGTCGTCGTCGCCGAGCACCGTCATGCGGCCGCGGCGGTCGACGAGCACGATGCGATCGCGGACGCTGCCGTCGAGCTTGGCCAGGGTGAACTCGGCGATCTGGCCGCCGGTGGCGATCGTGCTCATGGTGGTGGCGCCGTTCTCGACGCCGATGACGGCCAGACGGGCGCGGCGGCCGTCGTAGACGATCGCGCGCAGTGAGCCGTCGCCGTCGATGTCGCCGACCAGAAGGCGCGAGATGCCGTCCCCGACCTTGCGCACCAACGGGCCGGTGAAGCCGAAGCGGGCGCGCAGTTCGAGCGGGATCGGTGGTGGCGTGCTTTGGGCCGAGGCGATCGAGATGCCGGCGAGGAACGCGGAAACCGCGAGGAGCTTGCTGTTCATCCGGCGGCCAATCTATTGTGCTCGCGATGTGGCTGGCAACGTTGACCCTGTTGATCTCCGTGCAGGACCCGGCCCCGATCGTGCAGCAGCCGACTGCCGGCGGTGAGATCGAGGTGCTCGACCTCGGCAATGGCGCGCGGCTGCAGGGACGTGTGTTGCGCACGACCGAGCAGATGGTGCTGCTCGACGTCGGCTACGACGTGCTGCGGGTGCCGCTCGCGTCGGTGCTGCGGCGCGAGGCTGCGGCGGAACGCCGGTCGGGAGGCGTGCAGCGCCGGGCGCTGTGGGCGAAGGCCGAGCTGCCCGAGCTGTCCGTGGCCGAAGGCGCGAAGATGATGGGGGAGGCGGTGGTCAAGGTCGAGACCGCCGGTGGGTTGGGATCGGGGTTCATCACGCACGAAGACGGCTGGCTGGTGACCAACTTCCACGTGGTCGAAGGCGAGGTCGAGGTCGATGTGGTCGTCTACCCGGTTGTCGACGGCGGCTTCGAACCGCGCACCATTCGCAAGTGCCAGGTGTCGGCGATCAATCCGGCGATGGATCTGGCGCTGGTCAAGATGACGCCGCCGAAGGATCTGCACCTGAAGACCGTGTTCCTCGGCGACAGTGATCGTATGAAGGTCGGCGACGCGGTCTACGCGATCGGTGCGCCGATCGGTCTCGACCGCACGGTATCGAGCGGCATCATCAGCGTCACCAATCGCACGTTTGCGGGGCGATGCCATTTCCAGATCACCACGCCGATCAACCCGGGCAACTCCGGCGGGCCGCTGTTCAACCTGCGCGGCGAGGTGGTTGGTGTCAACAGCTCGGGTTACACCGGGATGCAGGGGTTGAACTTTGCGATCCCGTCGAAGTACGTGATCGACTTCTTGAACAACCGTGACGCGTTCGCGCTCGACACC
>DRKG01000018.1 GCA_011051855.1 bacterium
CGGCAGAGCTCGCATCCGGATCGCGCAGGATGCTCAGGATCTTCTCCGCCAGCGGCAAGCGCTGCTCGTCGGGGAGTTCGTTGAACCGCCGCGCCCGCTCCGAGTTGTCGAACTCCCGCATCGCGAGGTAGTACGACCGCGCATCGGCCAGGCGCGGGTGCCGCGACAGAGGCAAGATGATCGACAGCGTGGCCGAACGTCCCTCGTAGGTCAGCGGGATCCAGGCGACGTCGACACTGCCCACGATGGGCTGCGGGCGCTCACCGTCGCTTTCGGTCACGACGTAGCTGCCGGCCGCCAACGCCTCGACCGACGCGCCCATTCTGTACGCGCTCAAGAGCTGTCCCGCCTCCCGCAGCAGCGCCGCCGAATCGGATGCGTCGACCTCCGTGCGCCCGAGATGGGCCAGGATCTTGTCCCGCTGCATCGCGAGGGACTCCCGATACGAGGCCACCGCTTCCGGCGACAGCGGGCCGAGGTGTTCGTACTCGCCGATCACGGCGTCGGCCGGCGCCGATTCAGCTTCCGGATCGTGCTCCTGCTCCGCCGCGGCGGCCTCGACCGGACGCGCCAGGATGCGCACGACGCCCGGCTCGGCGGCGACGTCGACGGCCTCGCGGGCGCCGACCGCGGTGGGTTCGGCGGCCGGAGCCGCGGCGCTTGGCGCCGGATCCGGGGCCACCGCGCCGAACACCGAGTCCGAGACGGCGAGCCAGATGCCGCCAGCCACGAGTAGCGCGAGGCCGGCGACCACCGCGATGCGTGTATGGGTCATCGTGCGCACGCCTTACATGTGAGCTTCGGCTTGAACCGCGCCTGCGCGCCACCGGCGAGCGCTCCACCGGAGCAGCCGTTGGCGTCGATCACCATTTCGTCGGCGTCGCTCGCGCCGTCGACGTTGATGCAGGAGTTCGGCGAAAAGACGAGTGTGGCCGTCACCGTCGCCGAGGTAGAGCCCGCCTGCAGAGCACCCGAACCGGTGGGATTGACCAGAACGATCATCTGGGCCACGGGACGCTCCCCGCTGCCTTCCGGCGGCACGTCGGCACCGGGGAAGCCTCCCCATAAAAAAACGCCCCAAGAACCATTCCCAACGCCTCGCTCTTCGCGTGTCTAGCCATTGTGTTCCTCCATTCGCAAACGGTCCTTCCCGCGGTCCTTCCCGCGGTCCTTCCCGCGGTCTGCGCGCACAACAGCGCACTGTGGCACATACCTACGCACCAAAGCGCGTATCGTCAAGCCCGCCTCGCGAAGATGCTCCCGGGGAGTGCGAACCACGGCTCCCGGGTGGCCGCCGGGCTCGCACGTTCCGACCCCGGTCACCGTGTCCCCCCGGTGCGTGCAATGCGCGTCCAGGCAAGGAAGGCGACTGCAGAAGCGCAGGCGGCCGATCTTCTGTCGCATGGACGTGGAGGGCGCGTGCCTGGGCTGCTGGTTCCTGCATGGATCGGGTTAGTCTTTGCGCAATGTCCGAACTGGTCCTGACCGCGACCGTCGAACGCGAGCTGGTCGCGTTGGCGCGCGCCGCGGCCCCGCGCGAGATGGTCGCCGTGCTCGGCGGCGACGGCGCGGCGGTGCACACCGTGCTGCCGCTGCCGAACACGGTTGGTGCCGACGACGCGTTCCAGGTCGACCCGATCGCGTTCGCCCGCGCCGAGCGACGCCTGCGCCGCGCCGGCGCGCGCTTCGTCGGCTTCGCGCACAGCCACCCGCGCGGCAGTGCGCTGCCGTCCGCGCGCGACCGCCGCGAGCTGTGGCCGGGCTGCCTGCAGGTGATCGTCGGGCTCGGCGGGACGGCGCCGACGGTCCGTGCCTTCCGCCTGGAACGCAATCCGGAGGTGCAGCCATCGTGATCGTCGCCATCGGTGTCGACACCATCGCGATCGCGCGCATCGAGCGGCTGCTCGCGCAGAGCCCGGAGCGGTTCGTGCAGCGCGTGTTCACGGCCGACGAAGCGGCCTATTGCCGCACGCGCCACCGTCCGGCCGAGTCGTTCGCCGCGCGCTTTGCCGCCAAGGAAGCCGTGCTGAAGTGCCTCGGCACCGGCTGGGCCGACGGCACCGGCTTCCGCCAGATCGAGACATGCCGGCAGGCGAAAGGTGCCCCCACCCTGCGGCTGCACGGCCCCGCGGCGGCGCGAGCCGAGGCGCTCGGCATCGGCCGCTGGCACCTGAGCCTGACGCACACCGACGACACAGCCACGGCGTTCGTGATCGCCGAGCGCTGAGGCCCGATCGCGCGTCTCGATCCGGGAACGCCGGCTTTCGCCGCTGCAGGCCGATCGCAGACCGGTCGAAACAGGACGTCGTGATCTGCAGTCGTCGATTGCTGCCCTGGGCGTGCTGGTCGGGCCTGGCCGTGGCCGCCGCCGCCTGCGCGAGCCCCTCGCCTTGTCGACGCGAGGTGGTCGCGAACGCACGGTCGGCGCAGGTGCTGCTGGTCGCGACCGCCGAGAGCACGCCGGACATCAACCGCCGCGCCGAAGTGCTGCGGCGCGCGAGCCAACTGCCCGGCGCACCGCCGTGGGTGCACCGCGAACTCGCCCGGATCCTACACGTGCAGGGCCAGCACGGACGCGCCGTCGCGCGCCTGCGCCACGCGATCCTGTGCGAACGCGACCCGCGCCGCCGGGCCGAGTTCGCCGCCGCACTGCACCGGGTGCGCGAGCGCAGTGCGACCGCAGACCTGCGTGGCGAGGCGCTGCAACGGCTGAACGATGGCGAGCTGCAGACCGCCGAACAGCTCTTGCACTCGGCGCGCCGCGAGCACCGCTCCCCGGCGCTCGACTACCGCCTGCTCGGCGAAATGCACCGGCAGCGGGGCGACACCATGGCGGCACTGGCGGCGAACCTGCTGGCGCGCGAATACGAAACGGCGTTCCCGCCCGCGGAGCGTCGCGATCAATAGCCCGACCCGCGCACCGCCACCTGCCGCACCGCCACCTCCTGCAGCGGGTGCAGCGCGAACACCGGACGGGCATCTCCCGCGCGCGGCACCAGGTGCAGGTAGAGCTGGGTGTCCTCGAATCGCACCACCACCTTGGCCTGCGTCGGCGCGTTCGGCATCACGTCGATCACCAGGCGATGCACACCGGCGGGAATGATGC
>DRKG01000019.1 GCA_011051855.1 bacterium
CATCAGATCGGCCAATCCGGCCCCTCGACGATCCGCGCGCTCCTGCAGGGCACCATGATCACGTCGTTCTCGGGCACGTGGAGTCAGACCCAGACGAACAACTACTTCGGCTTCACCGGGATCACGTTCGACGAGTTGCAGATCGACTTCGTCAACGACTTCAACATCGACACGCTCGCGTTCAACCCGCCGTTGCCGACCGCACAGTGTATCGGTGCCAACGGCGGCGGCATCAACCCCGTCGACTTCACGTGCACGGCACCGCCCGTGCTCGGCACGACCTGGCAAGGCACGATCGCAACCAACTCGGGGACAGTGCTGACCGGCTTGATGTATGCACCGGGCGGATTGCTGTCGACACCGGTGCCGCTGTTCGGCGGTGAACTGCTGATCCAGACGACCCCGGCCCCGACGTTGTTCACCAGTCCGGGCACCTTCTCGGTGCCGATCCCGTCGGCGCCGTCCTGGATCGGGGTCGATTATACGTTCCAGGCAATGCGTCTCGACAACGTCGGCGGCACCCTACGCATCCGCCCCCTGAATGCGATCACGATCGTGCTCGGCCTCTGACTCACTGCCCGGAGGAGAACCATGACTCCACACTTCAGCGTGTTTGGGTTGGACGTGAGCCCGGCATCGACGACGGCCGTCGAGCAATCGAATGGCCGCTCGCGATATGTCGGCACACGCCTGGTGGAAACCGGATGCGGATCTGGCGCCCTGCTTGCCGCCGGTGACACCCTGCAAACACCCTCCGTGGAGCCTCACCCCGAGCTTGCGCTCGCGTTGCGCTGCTCGCTTGCCCGGGGCGACGAAGACGCCCTTCTGCAAGTCGTGCTCGCAAGCGACGGTGATCCTCGCACGATCGCGACCCTGGCGGTTTCTCACCGTGGTCATCCGTTGCAGGCCCTCCTGACCATCCCGCAACGCAACCCCGTCCGTATTCATGTTCGCAACGTCAGCAAGGGCGGGGCCGAAGTGGCCGTGCACCAGCTCCTACTGGCGCCACGATCTCGCTTGGGCCGAGCCAACGCTTTCGCCGGCTACCAGACAAGACTCAGCAACGAACTCCAGCACTTCGGCGCGGACTCGTACCGTCATGCCATGTATGGATCCGACACCCCGTCGGACGCTGCCTCCCGTGCCTCCGACGTACGAGAAGCCGTCGTCGCGCCCGAATCCTCCACCCGTCCCGACTATCAGTGCGCTGCCCAGAACGCCCTCGCCTCGGTTTCCCCGGAAGATGGCGAAGTCCCGTTCCACTTCGCCATGCGGGCCTTGGCGCGTCTCTTGCCGATCGAGCCGCCTGACTTCCTGGAGCGCGTCAACACGCTTCGCTCCGACGGCCCCATTCGCATGCTCTCTCTTTGCGCAGGGGCTGCGCGAATCGAAGAGATGATCCTCGGGAAGGCACGCCGTCCCATCGAACTTACTCTGATGGACGCGAGCCGCGATCTGGCCGAGCGAGCAGCCGCTCGACTGACCGCCTTGGGAGACGACTGTTCCGTCACAACGCTGATCGGCGACGTGAACCGCGGATTACCGGGGCAGGATTCGTTCGACGTGATCTTGTGCGTTTCAGCGCTTCACCACGTTGCCGATCTCGAAACGGTACTCTCCCAAGTCAACGCACGGCTCACCGACCACGGCGAGTTCTGGTCCATTGGTGAACAAGTCGGGCGAAACGGTAACAGGCTGTGGCCAGACGACCTGGCATCTGCCAACGCTGCTTTTTCCGAACTGCCACCGCGTCTCCGATACAATCACACGACCCAACGTATCGATGAAGCCCTGGACGATCGCGATTACTCCGTCGGTTGCTTCGAGGGCATTCGAAGCGAAGAACTCGAAGCGATGCTCGCCTCCTACCTGCTACCGGTAGACGTATACCGGCGCAATGTGTTCCTTTGGCGCATCGTCGATGCGACATACGGTGACAACTACGACCTGAGCAACCCCGAGGACGTGTCCTGTCTTCGGCGGATCATCGCGGCGGAGGCCTCGCGTTGGGCGCTCGGAGGCGTCTCCACGGAACTCCACGGCGTCTACCGCAAGAAGACGTTGAGGACGTCGTAGCATCGTAGCAACTGCCGCACTCCCTCTTGCTCGATCATCGACGGGAGGAGCAACCCGGCACCTGCACGATCCGGTTCTCCTCGGCGATCCACGCACTCAGCGTGCCACCGTAGACACAACCCGTGTCGAGACCGATGCACTGTGGCCGTTCGACGAGACCGCGCCGCGCCCAATGGCCGAACACTACGCGCTTGTTGCCGCGGTAGAAGTCATCCCATGGCCGAAAGGGTGGGCCAGGCGGCGGCCAGTCCTGCTGCGGCCGATGGCCGACCGCGTCGCAGTAGCGCACCGTGACGGCGTAGTCGACGTCGTCCTCGGAGAGCGCCGATAGCCTGCTCTCGTCCCAGGCCGGATGCAGACCGGCGTGCACGACGATCAGGTCATCGAACACACGCACGATGGGTTGTTCGGACAACCATGCGGTCGTGCGCGCCGAACCACGCCCCTTCTCGATCCAGCGGAGATCGTGGTTGCCCAGCACCGGCTCAGCACCGATCTCCATCAACAACTCGAGCACACCCTCCGAATCCGGCCCCTTGTTGACCAGGTCCCCGACGGGCAGCAGGCGGTCGCGACCGCGTGCGAAACCGACCGCGGCCAACAGCTCGGTGAGCTGCTCGCGGCATCCTTGGATGTCACCAACGAAGATCCTGCGCATCAGAAAGCATGGCGCGTGCGTTGCGACACGCGACCGCCCACGACATTGTTCCGCCAGCACACCGCTGCACAACGCTTCTCCGCCCCCCTTTCATGTCCCGCACCGTTCGCGCCGCCAGCTCGATCTCCGCGATCACGTTGCTGTCGCGTGTGCTCGGGCTCGTGCGCGATCGCCTGATGGCCCAGACGCTCGGCGCGGGCTGGGTGCAGGGCACGTTCCTGATCGCGTGGACACTGCCGAACCTGATGCGCCGGTTGCTCGGCGAAGGGGCTCTGTCCGCATCGCTGGTGCCAGCCTACGCCAGGCTGCGCGAACGGGACCCTGACGCCGCGCGCCGGCTACTGGAGGAAGTCGCCGGCACGGTGGCGACGGTGCTCACCCCCATCTGTCTGCTGGTCGCAGCGTTCAGCTTGGTGGCGCCGGCCGAATGGTTGCCGGCGCCGGATGAGGGCGGGGTCGCAGCGATGCGGCTCCTGTTGTCGCTGAACGCGATCCTGTTCACCTACGCGCTGCCAATCTGTCTATGCGCGGTTGCGTCAGGCGCGCTGAACACTCTCGGCATCTTCGCGCTGCCGGCCGCGGTGCCGGTCGTTCTCAATCTGATCTGGATCGCAGCCCTCCTGCTCGCCGGGCCACTCGGTTGCCAGGTCGACACAGAAGTCGCGACGTTCGCCGCCTGGAGCCTCGCCGTCGGCGGCTTCGTGCAACTGCTGATGGTGGCGTTGCCCCTGGTGCGGCGCGGCGCGTTCGCACGACCACGTTTCGGGTTGCCCAAGCGAGGAACGGCCGCATTCGCGGTGTTCGTGGCGATGGCCCCGACCGTGCTCGGCATGTCGCTCAACCAGATCAGCAGCCTGATCGACCAACTGCTGGCCTACTACCTGATCGCGCCTGGCGCGGTGTTCTACGTCTACCTCGCCAACCGGCTGCTGCTGTTCCCACACGCGCTGACAGCGATGTCCGTTGCGGTCGCGGTCTTCCCCCGGCTGGCGAGCGAAGCCGGCGACGGCGCGCACGACGAACGCGCCCGCATGCGGCGCACTCTCGACGGCTCCGCCGCTGCCACGATCCTGGTGACGCTACCTGCTGCAGCCGGGCTGATCCTGCTCGCGACCGACGTCGTCGAAGTGCTGTTCGTCGGCGGACGCTTTGGCGCCGATGACGTGCCGCCAACCGTGCTGACCGCATCGTGCCTGCTCGCGGGCCTGCCGTTCGTCGGTCTCGCGCAACTCTACGCCCGCGCCTTCTACGCCGTCGGCGATACCGGCACGCCGGCCCGAACCGCCGCGAAGCTCGTCGTGCTGAACTTCGCGACCAGCGTCACCCTGTTGATGGCGACGAACCTCGGCACGGCCGCCCTGACGTTGTCGAGCAGCCTGTCGGCGCTCGGCAACGCCCTGTGGCTGTCGCGTCGCTTCCGCCGGCACGCACCGCCGGCCCCAGGGCTCGTCGGCGCGTGGCTGCGCTCGATCGTCGCGACCGGCACCATGTGTGCCGTCGTGCCGTTTGCGCGCATCACCCCGCCGAACGCTTCGTTGCTCGAACGCGCGCTCGGCGGGTTGCTGCTGCCGATTGCCGTCGGCATGACGGTCTACGTCGGCCTACACCTGTTGCTGGGCTCGCCGGAGCTGCGCGCCATGCGCCGCCGCCGTCACTGACCCGGCATCACTGGCCGATCTGGAACTGCAGCGCGTCGCTGAAGTTCAGCAGACTCAGGAACTGCCCCGGATTGCCGAGCACGGCCCACTGGAAGAACAGGTTCGTCCCGAGGAACGATGGGTCCGTCGGCAGCGGCATCGGGGTCTGGGCATGGCCCGCGGGATCGGTAATGGCCGCCGAAAGCGACACGTAGGGCACGCCGATCCACAATCGGCACCCTGCCCCCAAGGTCAGGCTCCCCGGCGTGAACGCGGCCACCGGGAACGCCGCCGTCACCGGGCCGGCCTGATCGACGGTGATCGCAAACGTCTGCGACCCGAGGATCGGCAAACCACCGGTCGCCCCGATCGACGGGTCCGACTGCCCACCGGGTGCGCAACCGTTGCCATAGGTGAGCACGAAGGGCACCCCAGCCGAAGTGAGGTCGAACACCCACGGTTCGTTGCCCTGGATGCCGTCATTGGCCGCGAAGAACACCTGGGTGCCCGTGTCGAAGAACTCGTCGAGCTCGGCAGCTCCACGACCACCCGAACCGAAGTTCGATACCCTGAAGGTTCCGGCCGGAGTACCGTCGCTGACCCACAGTTGCAGCCCACGCACATAGTCGTTGGCGGCGAAGAGCACCATCGAGCCGTTGAGAATCGGGGTCAGGGTTCCCAACACCGGCCCTTCGAGCGGTCCCGGACCGATGTCGGCGAGTTCCATCGTTCCCGCCGCGGTGCCGTCACTGGACCACAACTCGCGGCCGTGGCCCGTACCGTCATCGTGGAGGAAGAACGCGTAACCGTTCGCCGCCGTCAGGTCGGTATACGTCGTGCTCGACGGTCCTGGCGTCAAGTCGACCACCAACTGCGTGCCGGCAGCCGTGCCGTCCGAGACGTACAGCTCCCGTCCCAACCCACCGATGGTGGCGGTGAAGAACAGCCGGTTTGCCGTCGGCGCAAGACCGTCGGGCAGCGACGAATTGGCGCCCGGATTCAGGTCCACGACCTCGCCGGTGCCGGCGACCGTGCCGTCCGAACTCCACAGCTCGATTCCGTTGACGCCGTCGGAGGCCCGGAACCACAGCCGATTCGCGCCCGCCGTCAGGCGACTACAGCTCGAACTGGCCGAACCGGGCCGCAGGTCGTGATTGATCGTGCCCGCAACCGTGCCATCGGTCGACCACAACTCGGTTCCGGTGGTGCCGCCATCGTTGGCAACGAAGAACACCCGGCCGGCGACCGCCGTGAGCTGTGTAATCGAGGAACCTGCCGAACCGGGCCGGATGTCGGCAATCTCTATCGTACCGCCGAGAGTGCCGTCCGAGGCCCACAATTCGGTGCCGTGACCGGCCTGCCCGTCGCCAGAAAAGACGACGTGGGTCGCGGTGCTCTGCATACCGGTAGGATTGACGGCAGCCCCCCCCGGCAGGTCACTCAGTTGCACGGTTCCTGCCAACGTGCCGTCGCTCTTCCACAGTTCGCGGCCGCTGGTGCCATTCGTTGCCGCGAAGTAGACCTCACCGCCGAGTTCCGTCGGATCAGACGGGGACGATCCTCCCCCTCCGGGGAAGAGATCGATGATGGCGGTGCCTGCAGCCGTACCATCGGTGAAGTAGCCCTCGTTCCCGGTACCACTAGCTCCGGTGACATTCGCGGTGAAGAACGCACCACCGGAGACCGCCGCCCAATTGCCCGGATTGCTGCTACCCGGCGCCGGTCTGATGTCCGCGAGTATGAAGCTGCCGGGAATCGTGCCGTCGACGACCCAAGGCTCTGTTCCGGCACCCGAGGAGGCGCGGCAGAGAATGCGACCACCCCCGAAATCGACCAGGTTCTGCGGCGCCGAAGCCGTCGCTCCCGCCAAGTCGACCCACAACGACGTCCCTCCGGGCGTGCCGTCGGAGTGCCACAGCTCGCGTCCGAAACTCGCTGTGCTTGCTGTGAACAGCAGTTCCGTCCCGAACGCAGTGATGTGCATCGGTGTGCTGCTCCCCGAACCGGCCCGGACATCCACGGCCAACGAAGTGCCGGCTGCGGTCCCGTCCGTCCGCCAGAGTTCGGCGCCATTGACACCATCGGTAGCGCTGAACCACGCCGCCCCGTTCCACACGGTGAACTCATCCGAGGTCAGCGATGCGGCCGTACCGGGCGAGATGTCCACCAGCAGACCCGTGCCGGCCGCCGTGCCGTCGGTAACGCAGGGTTCGCTGCCTACTCCGCCCAGGATTCCGCGAAACACCGCAAGCCCATTGCCGATATCGGCGAACCCGCTCGGCGAGGAGCCACCGCTGCCCGCCTCGACCTCGAGTAGCACCGTCCCCGCCGCGGTCCCGTCCGTGAAGTACGGCTCCAGGCCGTGCACGCCATCGTCCGCGCGGAACAGCAAGCCCGAACCAAACGGGGCCAACTGGGACGGGTTCGAACTCGCCCCGCCTGGTCGCAGGTCCGCAACAACCTGCGTGCCGGCCACGGTGCCATCGCTCACCCAGAGTTCCCGGCCGAGGCTCGTGGTGTTGGCGGTGAAGTACAAGCTGGAGCCGACGACGACGAGATCCCGCGGCGCCGACGAAGAAACGCCGGGCCTGATGTCGACCGCAAGGACCGTCCCAGCCGTCGTCCCATCCGTCTTCCAGAGTTCGGTGCCGAATCCCGCGGAATTGGCCGTGAACCAGATCTCTCCTTGGAACGCCACCAGGTACTCAGGTGCGCTTCCCGAACCCCCGGGGCGAATGTCCGCGAGCAGCTTCGTCCCGGCGGCGGTGCCGTCACTGACCCAAATCTCACGGCCGACCCCGCTCGAGTTGGCCGAGAAGAACACCTGATTGCCCAACGCGGCGAACCAGTTCGGCAGCGAAGAGTTCGTGCCGGTGAAGATGTCCAAGACCAGTCGGGTTCCTAGTTGCGTTCCATCCGTGGCCCACAACTCGTTGCCATG
>DRKG01000020.1 GCA_011051855.1 bacterium
GACGGGTTCGACGTGTTCGTGCAGCTCGTGATGGCCGCGTAGACCACCGCGCCGTGCGGCATGTCGAAGGTCGCCCGATCCAAGACCACGTGCGCGGTGCGCCCCAGCTCTTCGCGGGTCGCGGCGTCGGCCACGTCGCCGATCGCTCCGCCCTCGATGAATGATACCGCCTTGTCGGCGAAGCCCTCGTGCCGACGATCGAGGTTGTCGACCAGCACCTGGCGCCACGCGAGCTTGGCGTCGGTGAGCGGGATGCGGTCCTGCGGACGGATCGGGCCGGCGACCGCTGGCACGACGGTGCCGAGGTCGAGCGACAGCTCAGTGGTGAAGCGGGCGCGCGGCGAGTCCTCGGTCAGGAACAGGCCCTGCTCCTTGAGATAGCGCTCGACCAACTCGATCTGGGCCTCGTCGCGGTTGCTGAACCGCAGATAGTCGAGCGTGAGCTCGTCGACCGGGAAGAAGCCCATCGTCGCGCCGTACTCCGGCCCCATGTTGGCGACCGTCGCGCGGTCCGCCAGCGAGAGCGAACGCATGCCCGGGCCGAAGAACTCAACGAACTTGCCGACAACGCCGTGTGCACGAAGCATCTCGACGACCCGCAGCACGAGGTCGGTAGCGGTCGCGCCGGCAGGCAGGCTCCCTTTCATCTCGAAGCCGACCACCTGAGGCAACAACATCGCGATCGGCTGGCCCAACATGGCGGCCTCGGCCTCGATGCCGCCCACTCCCCAGCCCAGAACACCGAGCCCGTTGATCATCGTGGTGTGGCTGTCGGTGCCGACCAGCGAGTCGGGGTACGCGACGGTCTTGCCGTCGACGTCCCGGGTGAACACCACCCGCGCCAGATACTCGAGGTTCACCTGGTGCACGATGCCTGTGCCGGGCGGCACCACCGTCATCCCGTCGAACGCGCCCTGCCCCCACTTGAGAAACCGGTAGCGCTCACGGTTGCGCTCGAACTCGATGTTCACGTTGCGAAGAAACGCCGTATCCGAACCGAAGCTGTCGACCTGGACCGAGTGATCGATCACCAGGTCGGCGGGCTGCAGCGGGTTCACGCGGTTGGGGTCGCCGCCCATCTCCTGAAACGCCTCGCGCATGGCCGCGAGGTCGACCACGGCGGGCACCCCCGTGAAGTCCTGCAGCAGGACGCGCGACGGCCGGAACGCGATCTCGGTCGACGGCTCCGCTTGCGGGTCCCAGCTCGCTACGGCCTCGATGTCGGCTTTTGTGACGCTCTTGCCGTCCTCGTTGCGCAGCAGGTTCTCGAGCAGAACTCGGATGGAGTAAGGGAGCGTCGCCACGTCGCCGACGCCGGCCTTCTCGAGGGCGTCGAGGCGAAAGATGTCGATGGATCGTCCGCCGATTTCGAGGGTCTCGCGGGACCCGAAGCTGTCTTGGCTCATGCGGGCCATTTATCACGAAGGCGATCACCTTAGAAGTGTCGGCAGCCCAAGATGTGATCGATCTACCGCTCCGCGGCGCTCGGGCCCAGCCGACGCTGGACACACGCCGATGGGGTGGTATAGACGCGTGCTCTCGTGACGGCGCCGTAGCCAAGTGGTAAGGCAGAGGTTTGCAAAACCTCCATTCACCAGTTCGAATCTGGTCGGCGCCTCTCCCGTCCATGCTCCCACGCTCATCCGCCCTGCGACTGTTCACCCTACAGCTGTGCGCAGCGCTCCTGCTGCTCGGCTGCGGCGGAGGAGACGGTGGGGATGGCGGCATGGACGCCGCGATGGACGCAGGCCGCGACGCCGCCGCCATCGACGCACCGGCGCCCGTCTGCTCACCTGGTTGTGGCGCAGCCGAGGTCTGCTGCGCCTTTGGTACAGCGACCGAGTGCCTCGACCTGCGCAACGATCCAAACCACTGCGGCGAGTGCAGCGTCGACTGTGTGCGCGAGAACCGTGGCGACGGATGCGCGGCGAACAGCTGCACCTGCGGCGGCGCTGTCCTCGGGTGCAGCGGCATGCGCGAGGATTTTTGCTGCCCGGCGAGGGATGCGTTCGGGCTACCGTATTGTGCAAACCTGTTGGCTGACGGCGCAGACTGCGGAGGCTGCAACGTACGGTGCGATCCTCAGCAAGCTGACCGGTGTAGTGGCGGGCAGTGCCGGTGCGGTGAGGGGCGCGACGCGTGCGCCGGCACCCCGGAGTCGCGCTGCTGTCAGATGGGGGTCGATGTGGCCTGCGTGGACACCACCTCCGACCGCTTCCACTGCGGACTGTGCGACAACCTCTGCAGCACCGGCGAGCGCTGTGAGGACTCGGTGTGCACCACTGGCGCGGTCTGCCCGGCCGGTTGTGATCTCGGTCAGGTGTGCTGTGACGGCACCTGTTGTTCACGCGACTCCTGTCGCGCCGGCACCTGCGGCGTCACCGGGGTTCCCGACGCGGGAGTGCCCGACGCGGGAGTGCCCGACGCGGGGATGAACGACGGCGGCACACCCGACTCAGGCTTCACCGACGCGGGCGTCGACGCCGCAGTGCCCGACGCGGGCTGAGCCGCTCACTCGCGCGCTGCGAACCCGCGCACCACCTGCAACGACCCCTCCATCGCGCGACCGATCGCGACCAGCGCGCCGCTGCCGTCGAGCAACGCCACGGGCTCCGTGCCAACCTCGAGCGGCTCCGCACCGTGGATCCGGCGGCCGTGTCGTGCATCGATGACCTGCGCTTCCGACAGCACCACC
>DRKG01000021.1 GCA_011051855.1 bacterium
ACTGCTTCTTCAGATCGACGTGCTCGGCGCGCCGCGAGTGGCGTTCGAGGTGTCGTCGCGCCGGGTGACCGCTGCGGCGCGGCAGTCGGATGTACTGCAGGAAGCGCTGCTTGTCGGGAGCGCCGACGGTCAGGTCGTGCTGCAGCCAGTGGAACAGCACGTGCGCCTTCAGGGAGTTGAAGCGCGCGGGCAGGCGCGACGCGAACGACCACAGGTTGCTCAGGTGGGCTTCGCGCTGGCGCGGGTCGTCGAACCAGTTGCTGTCGGCATCCGGTTGCAGGCGCGTCAGGTAGGCGTCTACGAAACGCTCGTTCTGCAGTAGTTCCGGCATCTGCTCGAGGCACGCATCGAGCTGTTCCCGGCGCAGCAAGTCGTGGATCGTCAGCGAGCCGAATCCGCGGCTCTCGCGGCGGCGCAGGTCGCGCACCACCAGCGTCGGCAGGTTGGGCACATCCGGCCGGCGCAGGCGGCGCAGCAAGCTGTGCTGCTGGCGCTCGTCGAGATCGGCGCTGGCGAGTGCCGCCAGTGCGCGATCGTGGAAGCCGTCGACCGAGTGCGGGTGGTTGCGCAGCGCGCGCTCGCGCAAGGTGCGCGGCGACAACAGCCCCGGGTCGAGCCGGGTCGGCAGCGTCGAGCGCGCGCCGGGCACGATACGCTCGTGGCGGAACTCGAGCCCGAGCCGCCGGCGCAGAAAGTCGTAGGTGCGTTCCGGGTTCTCGCCGAAGCTGAGCAGCGCCTCGCGGTTCTCGATCTCGACCACCCGGGCGGTGCGCCCGTGGCGCTTGATCCAGACCGGCAGCACCTGCCGCACGGTGGCGAAATCGCGCGCGTCGAGCCGTTCGCGGCAGTGGTAGTAGTACCAGTCCTCCGTGCCCGGAATCAGGGTCGCGACCACCTCGCCGCGGTTCTCCGCCAGAGCGTATCGTTCGGCGAAGCCCGCCGGCGCGCCCTGCGCGCGCAGGCCGCCAAGCGAGGCTCCGGGCGCGAGGGCCGCCGCGAACATGGCCAGGAGGGTGACGATCCTGTGGAACGTCGGGAGGGAACGGGGCGCTGGAAACATCGACATCGGTCTCGTTGCTTGCTGCGGGCTTGCCGGACGAACGCACGCCGAGCACGGAGGATCAGGGCTGCGTGCGAGATTGTCGGCGCGGGCGGCGCGGCAGCAATGCGAGAGTCGCCGCAAGGTTCCGGGAAATCCGGCGCCGGGCGGGTGGCGGGGCGACGAGATGCGCGACCGCACCGAGACCTACGCGAGCAGGTCGCGGATGCGGTCGTCGAGTTCGTTCTGGTCGTGCGTGAAGCTCGCCAGTGCGGCGGCGGTCAGCATGCCGTCCCAGCTCGCGGTGCCGGCGCGCACGCGTTCGCACCACGACGTGTAGACCGGGATCTTGCCTTCGGTTCCGACGCGCACCGCTTCGTCGGGATCGAGGTGGGGGAACAGGTCGCCGGCGCCGTGCTCGCGCAGGGCCGCCAGCACGTCGTCGGCGGTGGCCGTGGCGACGTCCAGGCCGGCGGCGGCGGCGGCGGCGGTTTCGAATTGGTTGTCGATGGCCCAGAAGCAGTTCAACCCCCAGGCGTCGGCGTCGACGCCGTCGGCGAAGCTCACTTCGGGGTCGTTGCCGGTCTTGTCGACGATCTCGGCGGGCGTGCGGCCGAGTTCGAGGAAGCCCTTGGCGGCGCCCGTCGGCATCGTGAACACGTCGAGCCCGAGCAGGTCGTCGACCTGGTTGCCGTTGCGCATCGACGCGCCGATCTGGCGCACGTCAGGGCCGCCCTGGTTCTTCATCCGGCGCAGCGCCCGCTGGCTGGCGAGTGTCGCCTTCTCGCCGGCGTTCCTGCCGTCGCCGAGATCGTTGTCGCTGAGGAACGCGTTGATGCGCCCCATGAACACGTTCACCCAGGTCGGCTTTGCGAGCGCGGCGATCAGCCAGTTCTGTCGCGCCGAGAAGCCGAGCGTGAAGTTCAGTCGGATGCCGTCGTCGGACAGCCGGCGTGCGGCGAGCAGACCGGCCGGGGTCAGCGGCACCTTGATGATGAACCGTTCGGGGCAGATCGCGTGGAAGCGCTTGCCATACTGGTAGCTCGCCTCGACGTCGTGGCTGACCGCGGTGTGCAGCTCGACCGAGACGTCGGCGTCGAAGTTGCGCACCAGCTTGAGGCCGTGCACCGCGTTGAGCACGAAGGCGATCTCCATCACCAGGTCGTTGCCCGCGACGCCCCGGTCGCGCAGCAGGCTGGCGACGTCGGGGACGAGCCGGTCGTAGATGCCCTTCTGCACCTCCTTGTTGAGCAGCGTGTTGTTGGTCGTCAGGGCGACGAACTCCTGCACCCATAGCTCGCGCGCGGCGTCGATGTCGCCGGTGTCGAGCCATAGCGAGGTGCCGGTGCCGGCCACCGCGGCCCAGATCTCGGACTTCGGGAAGCTGTCGCGCTGCGCCTGGGCGTCCGGCACCTGCTCCTGGCAGAAGGCCGCGATGGCGGAGGCGAGACTGGAGTCGTGACTTTCGGTGTGCGGCATGATTCGGGATCCTCGCCCGCGATCGTATGGGCCACACAGCCCGGTCGCGAGCCCGGTTGTCCCGGATCGGGATGGCCGGCCGGCGGGGGCGCTGGCTCCGTGCCACGGGGCGGCTATCATGGTCCGGGGCCACCGCGCCAGGTGACCCTCATCCTCGTCTCAACTACCGATCCAGATGAAGCTCAGCAACATCGTCCTGGTGGCGCTTGCCGGTTTCTGCGCTGTCGCCTGCCACGACAGCAACCGCACGCCCACCATCACGCCCGCTCCGGATCCGGATCCGGATCCCGATCCGACGCCGGACCCGGATCCGGACCCGGCACCGACGATCAACCTCGGCGATCCGATGCCGGATCTGACCGCGGAGGAACTGGCGGCGTTCGAACGTGGCCGCGCGTTGTTCACCAAGCGCTTCAAGCCGAGCGAAGGTCTCGGCCCGCTCTACAACGCGACCGCGTGCTCATCCTGCCACAGCACTCCGGTGCCCGGTGGCAGCTCGCAGCTCTACCGCAATTTCTACGTGGCGTCGTTCGGGACCGATCCGTTCGTGTTCGATCTGCCGGGGCTGCCCAGTCCGGTGGTGCCGGCGTTCGGCTCACCCAGCCAGACGCAGTTCTCGCTCGAGGCGGGCCGCATGCGTATGCCGGCGATGATCGGCGCGTTCCCGGTGCAGGCGGATCAGCGGAATGGCATTCCGATCTTCGGCACCGGGCTGTTCGAGACCATCAGCGACGCGACCATCCTGGCGAACGCCGACCCGGACGACAGTGACGGCGACGGCATCAGCGGGCGCGCCAACAACGACGGGGCCGGGCTCGGGCGCTTCGGCACCAAGGCGCAGGCCAACAACGTCGAGTTCTTCACGCGAGCGCCGCTGTTCAACCAGATGGGCATCACCAGCAACCCGTTCCAGGGTGCGGCCGGCACGATCAGCCTCGGGCACGGCGCGATGATGCAGGGTTCGGCGACACCGAACGAGCCGACCATCGACGCCGACGGGGTTCCGGACCCGGAGATCAGCTCGCAGGATCTCGGCGACTTGATCGCGTTCTCGCGCTTCCTGGCGCCGCCGCAACCGAAGCCGTTCAACGACGCGGCGACGCGCGGCGAGGCGCTGTTCGCGTCGATCGGTTGCACGCAGTGCCACATCCCGTCGCTCGAAGGGTCGAAGGGGCCGGTCACGGCCTACACCGACCTGCTACTGCACGACATGGGGCCGGATCTCGCCGGCCAGGTCAGCTTCGGCACGCCGCAGGCGAGCGCGATCGCGGGCAACAACACCGCGGCCGAGTGGCGCACCGCGCCGCTGTGGGGCATCTCGACGGCGGCGCCCTACCTGCACGACGGCCGCGCCAACACGCTCGAAGAGGCGATCCTGATGCACGGCGGCGAAGGCCAGCAGAGCCACGACGCGTTCGTGGCGCTGACCTCCGATGAACGTTCCGACATCCTCGAGTTCCTGAGGCACCTGTGATGCAACTCTCCCGAATCGTCGTTGCGGGCCTCGCCGTCTCGCTCGTGTTTGCCTTTCCGGGCGACCCGACCGAGGATCCGCAGTTCCAGCGCGGTCGCGATCTGTTCGACAAGCCGTTCACGCCCGCCGAAGGGCTCGGTGCGCCCGAGATGAACGCCGACAGTTGTCGCGCGTGCCATCAGGACCCCGTCATGGGTGGTGCCGGGCCGCTCGAACTCAACGTGTCGCGTTTCGGCCGCGACAACAATGGCGCCGGGCCGTTCGAGAACCTCCCTGGCGGCCAGGGGTTGAGCAAGCTCTACCCGCCGATGGTGCACGGCCGCGAGGAGTATCCCGACCCCACCCAGCCGGGCGGTGCCGACGTGTTCGAACAGCGGCAGACGCCGTCGGCGATCGGCCACGGGCTGATCGACCAGATCCCCGATGCGGTCATCATCGCCAACGAGGATCCCAACGACCTCGACGGCGACGGCATCTTCGGGGTCGCGCGGCGCATCGACGTCGCCGGCGAGATCGAGATCGGGCGATTCGGTTGGAAGGCGCAGATCCCGCGCTTGGCTGACTTCGTCAACGATGCGATGTTCGGCGAGTTGGGGCTGACCACGCCGGACAACGGCCGCGGCTTTGCGGTCACGAGCGACAACGACCTCGTGCCCGACCCAGAAGTCAGCCAGCAGCAGGTCGATGACATCGCGTTCTTCCTCGCCAACCTGCCGGCGCCGCAGCGCGGCGGCTCGACCGATCCGCGCGTCACCCAAGGCCTGAAGCTGTTCGCCCAGATCGGCTGCGCGAAGTGCCACATCCCGAGCTTGCCGAGTCCGAGCGGGCCGGTGCCGCTGTTCTCGAACCTGCTGCTGCACAACGTGATGCCGGCCGGATTCCGCGGCATGGCCGAACCGGGCGCGGACGTCGGCTACTACCAGACGCCGCCGCTGTGGGGCATCAAGGACACCGCGCCGTACATGCACGACGGGCGGGCCGAGGACCTGCGCGGGGCGATCCTCGCGCACTTCGGTGAGGCCGAGCAGGTGCGCGCCAACTACGTCGCACTCAGCGAGGCGGACAAGGACGCGCTGATCGTGTTCCTGGAGGACCTGTAGGGCAGTTGCGCGCGGCCGCCCGCGGCACCTGGGCGCTCTGCGCGGTGCTCGCCGCGGGCGCGATCGGCGCCGGCTGTGCGCGCACGCCTTCCCGGCCGGTCGCCGCCGCCGCCGCCACGCACTTCACCGTGCGCGGCCGGTGGCGTGGCCCGCCGCGGTTGCGCTACCGCGTCGAGGATCGGCCGGGGCCGCTCGACGCCGGGGTGTTCCGCTCGGTGATCGAGCGGGCCTGCGCAACTTGGACCGCGACGGGTCTGGTCGCCTTCGTCGCGGCGCAGAAGGGCGAGGTCGCCGATGTCACCCTCGGCTGGCGGCGCGGCCATCACGGCGCGTGCGAACCGTTCGGCGTCGGGCCGAAGTTCGCCCACACGGGCCCGGTGGAGCCGGGCACGTTCGTGCACTTCGACGCCGACCGCAGGTGGGTCGCCGACGCGCAGGACGAGCGCGATGGCTACTCGCTCTACGGCACCGCGCTGCACGAACTCGGCCACGTGCTCGGCCTCGGCCATTCGCTCGCCGAAGACGCGGTCATGCGCACCGGCGTGGTGCGGTCGGCGCCGTTGTCGGCGTCGGAATGGAACGGGTTGCTGTCGCTCTACGGTGGCGAACGCGTCGGCGACGCGCCCGGCGATCTGCGCATCGCCGGTGCTCCGAGCCTGTGCGGCGTGGCGCCGGTCGGCAAGTCGCAGTTCGCCGTGTTCGACGCCGATGGTGACGGCGCGGACGAAGTGCTGGTCTGGCGCACCGACAAGGCCGGCAACGGCGCCATGATGCTCTACCACTTCGCTGCCGGGCCCCGCCTGCAGCGGACCACCGGGCCGTTCTTCGGTGTGAGTGCCGTCGGCGCGCGCCACGCACTGGTATGGAAGGACGACGCGACGCGGCTGTTCGTGGTTGCCTACGACAACGGCCGCCGCGTAGTGCGGCGCTTCGATCGGTACGGTGTGCTGAAGCCGTACACGGCCGCGGCGGTCGGCGAGGCGGCATTGACGGCGGCGTTGGCCGCCGAGCTGCCGCGCGCGGGGGATCTCGACGGCGACGGGCACGTCGAGCAGGTGTCGCCCGTGCGCGGCCGTTGACCGTCAGTCCGCGAGCGCGCCGTGGTGGTCCTGCAGCGAGGTGACCGCCAGCGGCTGTTTGAGCCAGTTCTCCAGCCCTTGGATGGTTGCCGACGCTGCGGCCAGGGTGGTGATGCACGGGATGCGGTGGCTGGCGGCGGCGCTGCGGATCAAGCGGTCGTCGCTGCGCTCGCGGCGGCCGCTCGGCGTGTTGATGATCAGCCGGACTTCGCGGTTGACGACCAGGTCGAGCACGTGCGGGCGGCCTTCGTGGATCTTGAACACGCGTTCGACCGGGATGCCCGCGTTCTGTAGTGCGCGCGCGGTGCCCGAGGTCGCGACGATGTCGAAGCCGAGGCCGGCCATACGGTCGATCAGCGGCAGGATCAGGCGCTTGTCCTCGTCGCGCACGCTGACGAACACCTTGCCTTCGCGCGGCAGCATGTTGCCGGCGCCGATCATCGCCTTGGCGAACGCCGAGCCGAAGCGCGCGTCGATGCCCATGACCTCGCCGGTCGACTTCATTTCGGGGCCGAGCACCGTGTCGACGCCCTGGAACTTGCCGAACGGGAACACCGGCGCCTTCACCGAAAAGAACGGCGGTTCGAGGCGTTCGGCGACGTCGAGGTCGCGCAGCTTCTCGCCGAGCATCACCCGCGCCGCGATCTTCGCCAGCGGCCGGCCGATCGCCTTGCTGACGAACGGCACCGTGCGCGACGCCCGCGGATTGGCTTCGATGATGTAGGTGCGCGGCCCCTTGACCGCCCACTGCACGTTCATCAGGCCGACCACGTTGAGCGCCTTGGCGAGTTCGCGGGTCTTGTCGGCGATGTCGCGGATGATGCCGTCGGACAGCGTGTAGGGAGGCAGCGAACAACTCGAGTCGCCGGAGTGGATGCCGGCCTCCTCGATGTGCTCCATGACGCCGCCGATGACCACGTCGTCGCCGTCGGCGATCGCGTCGACGTCGACCTCGATCGCCGCGTCGAGGAACTTGTCGACCAGCAGCGGGCGTTCTTCGGAGAACAACCGGTTGCGCTCCATGTAGCCGATCAGGGCGTCGCGGTCGTAGACGACCTCCATCGCGCGGCCGCCGAGCACGAAGCTCGGGCGCACCAGCACCGGGTAGCCGATCTCGGCGGCGACCGCGAGCGCCTCGTCGGCGGTCGCGGCCATACCGTTCGGCGGCTGGTCGATGCCGGTTTCGGCGATCAGCTTGCTGAACAGGTCGCGGTCTTCGGCGGTGTCGATCATGTCGACGCTGGTGCCGACCAGGGGGGCGCCGTGATCCTGCAGGCCGCGCGCGAGGTTGAGCGGCGTCTGTCCGCCGAACTGCACGATGACGCCGCGCGGCGCGAGCCGATCGACGATGTTCATCACGTCTTCGTGCGTCAGCGGCTCGAAGAATAGCATGTCGGAGGTGTCGAAGTCGGTCGACACGGTCTCCGGGTTGCTGTTGACCATCACCGTTTCGTAGCCGAGTTCGCGCAGCGCCAGGGCGGCGTGCACGCAGCAGTAGTCGAACTCGATGCCCTGGCCGATGCGGTTGGGCCCACCGCCGAGCACCACGACTCGCTGTCGGTCGCCCGGGCCATCGGGGCCGTCGACTTCGTCTTCGCTGCCGCAGTAGGTCGAGTACAGGTAGGGCGTCTGGCTCGGATACTCGGCCGCACAGGTGTCGACGCGCTTGAACGCCGGGACCACTCCGAGTTGTTTGCGGTGTGCGCGCACTGCCCACTCGTCGACGTCGCGCCCGCAGGCCGCGGCGAGTTGGCGATCGCTGAAGCCGAGCTGCTTGCTGCGCCGCATCAGATCGGAGTCGAAGCCGGCGAGGCCGCGCGCGCCGGCGGCCGCGATCTTGTGTTCGTGTTCCGTCAGTTCGAACAACTGGTCGAGGAACCACGGGTCGATGCCGGTGTATTCGTGCACGTCCGCGACCGACATGCCGCGCAGGAACGCGGCGCGCACCCAGTCGATACGGTCGGCGCGCGGCGTCGCCAGGTGCGGCCGGATGGCCTCGACGTCGAAGTCCTCGGGGCTGCAGTGCGGCTGTCCGGGCACGTTGCCGAAGCCGTTGCGGCCGGTCTCGAGGCCGCGCAGCGCCTTCTGCATCGCCTCCTTGAAGGTGCCGCCGATCGCCATGCATTCGCCGACCGACTTCATCTGCGTGGTCAGCACCGGGTCGGCGGTCGGGAACTTCTCGAACGCCCAGCGCGGGAACTTGACGACGCAGTAGTCGATCGTCGGTTCGAAGCACGCCTTGGTGATCTTGGTGATGTCGTTGTCGAGTTCGTCGAGCGTGTAGCCGACCGCGAGCTTGGCGGCGATCTTGGCGATCGGGAACCCGGTCGCCTTGCTGGCCAGCGCCGAGCTGCGCGACACGCGCGGGTTCATCTCGATCACGATCATGCGGCCGTCGCGCGGGTTGACCGCGAACTGCACGTTCGATCCGCCGGTGTCGACGCCGATCTCGCGCAGCACGGCGATCGACGCGTCGCGCATCAACTGGTACTCGCGGTCGCTCAGCGTCTGCGCAGGTGCGACCGTGACCGAGTCGCCGGTATGCACGCCCATCGCGTCGAAGTTCTCGATCGAGCAGACGATGATGCAGTTGTCGTTCTTGTCGCGAACGACCTCCATCTCGTACTCCTTCCAACCGATGATCGACTCTTCGATCAGCACCTCGCTGTTGAGCGACATCGCCAGGCCGCGCGAGCAGATGTCCTCGAACTCCTCGAGGTTGTAGGCGATGCCGCCGCCGCTGCCGCCCATGGTGAAGCCCGGCCGGATCACGCACGGGAGACCGATCTCGTCGAGTGCCGCGCGGGCTTCGGCCATCGAGTAGGCGAGCTTGCTGTGGGCGCAGTCGAGGCCGATGTTGGCCATCGCCTCGCGGAACTCCTGGCGCCCCTCGGCCTTGATGATCGCCTCCGGCGTGGCGCCGATCATTTCGACGTCGAACTGGTCGAGCACACCCTGGTCGTGCAACTGCATCGCGCAGTTGAGCGCCGTCTGGCCGCCGAGCGTCGGTAGGATCGCGTCGGGCCGCTCCTGTTCGATGATCTTGGCGACTACGTCCGGTGTGATCGGTTCGACGTAGGTGCGATCCGCCATCTCCGGATCGGTCATGATCGTCGCCGGATTGCTGTTGATCAGGACGATGCGGTAGCCGTCCTGACGCAGCGACTTGCACGCCTGTACACCGGAGTAGTCGAACTCACAGGCCTGCCCGATGACGATCGGTCCCGAACCGAGGATGAGGATCGACTGCAGGTCTTCGCGGCGTGGCATTCCAGGGGAAGGACTACAGCGGGTGGCGCGCCGCCACGCGAGCGGAAAGTGCTCGGCGGCCCGATTCAGCGATCCGCGAGAGCCGCCGCGGCGTAGGCCAGCACGGCCGCGCCGAGCGCCAGTTCGCGCTCGTTGACCGCCGGCAGGTCGTCGACGGCGGTGTGGTGGTAGTCGAAGTAGCGATGGCCGTCGACCCACATGCCGAAGCAGGGCACGCCGCGCGCGTGCAGCACGCTGATGTCGGCCCCGCCGCCACCCGCACCGGGCAGGAACAGGCCGGCGCCGAGTTGGTCGAGCGGTGCGAACAGACGTTCGATCGCGGCGGCCTCTGCGCCGCGCAGCGAGCAGCCGAAACCCTGCGGGGTGAAGCCGCCGGAGTCGGTTTCGATGGCGGCGACGTGGCGCTCGATCTCCGCTGTGTGGGCGGCCGCGTAGGCGCGCGCACCGCGTAGACCGTTCTCCTCGTTGGCGAACAGCACCACGCGGATGGTGCGCTTCGGCCGCCAGCCGATCGCGTGCAGCAGCCGCACCGCCTCGATGCAGTGCACGATGCCGGCACCGTCGTCGTGGGCGCCTGTGCCGAGATCCCAGGCGTCGAGGTGGCCGCCGATCACGACGATTTCGTCGGGAGATTCGCTGCCGAGGTATTCGCCGAGCACGTTGTGGCCTTCGACGTCGGGCAGGGTGCGGCAGCCGAGCTCGAGCCGCACGCGCACCGGGCCGTTGGCGAGACGCGCGGCCAGCGCCTCGGCGTCGGCGGTTGCGACGGCCGCGGCCGGCACCTTGGGCGTGCCCTCTTCGTAGCGCATCGCGCCGGTGTGCGGATAGCCGTCGATGGTGGTCGTCACCGAGCGCACCAGTGCCGCGACTCCACCGACCTTGGCGGCCTCGATTGCGCCGTTGCTGCGCTGGGGGACGGTGGCCCCGTAGGCGCGGCCGGTGCGGCGGAACGCGCGCGGCATCGGGCGGTTGAAGAACACGATCTTGCCGCGCGCCGCGTCGCCCAGGGTCCGCAGTTCCTCGAACGAGCGGACCTCGACGACCTCGGCCTCGATGCCGCCGGCTGCGGTCGGCACGCTGCCGCCGAGTGCGGTGACGCGCAGCGGCAGCGGTGCGTCGCCGACGGTGGTGGCGGTCTCGACGCCGCGTCGCCAGTGCGGCACCTGCACCGGTTCGAGGCGCACTTCGTCGAAACCGCTCGCCCGCATCGTGCGCGCCGCCCACTGCTCGGCGGCGAGCATTCCCGGCGAGCCGGACAGGCGCTTGGGCGCTTGGCTGCACAGCTCGCGCAGGGTGGCGATGGCCCGGTTGTCTTCGAGGGCTCGCTGTTCGAGTTCGAGGCAGAGCACCTGCAGTGCGCCGAGGTCGGTGCGGCCCGTGTCGGGGGCGTTGGCGCAGGCCGCGAACATCACCGCTGCGGCGACGGGCGGGGTGAATCGGCGAAGCGTCGCGAACATGCGGCAATGGAACGGTGTCGTCGCCGCCGAATCGAGCACGTTCCAGGTGGTCGCTTCGGGTCGGGTCGCGGCTACTTCGGCGGCGCGGCGGCGGGCGGCATCACGCCCTGGTCGACGTAGGCGCGCGCGACGGCGATCGTCGCCTCGAGGTTCAGATCGATCTCCTGTGCGGTCCGGGAGAGCGACTCGACGACCTCCTGGAGTTCGGCGAGCGCACCGGGGTTCAGGTCGAGCGCCAAGAACAGCGCGGTGTCCCGCAGCGAAGTGTTGAACGTGGCGAACTGTTCGGCGGCTCGTTCGGCGATGGTGCCGATCGCCAGAAAGCGCGCCTGCGCATCCTGCAAGCGGAACTCGCAGCGTTCGCGCATGGTCTGCGAGGTGATCCGTGCGGCGTTGCGCTGCCAGCGGGCAAACACCGGGTGGTCGGCCTGCAGCATCGGGGCGCTGGTGGCGCGGAACGCCTGCAGTTCCTGCTCGGCGGTGTCGATCGACTGCACGAAGCGTTCGTAGACGGTTGCCGGCGGTGTTTCGCCGTAGTCGCCGTCGGCGAGTTCCCGCAGGCGCAAGAACGACTCGTTGACCGCGTCGCGGGCGCGGTTGGCGCCTTGCTGCACGCGATCGACCAGCGCCATCATCTCATCGAGCTGCGCCAGCGCTTCGCGGGGCGTGCCCGGCGCCGCGCAGGCGGCGAGGGCAGTGACGAAGGCGAGGGACGAAGGCAGGCGGGCGCGGCGGATCATGGTTTCGACGTGTGGACGAGCCTGCTTCGTCGACACGCGTGGCGACCTTGACCCGGCTGGCTCGAATCGAGACCCGGGGCCGTTGCGTTCGGTCAGCGGATGTCGCTGATCCGCCAGCCGGCCGCGGTGCGCGTGAACTCGAAGCGGATCGGTTCGCCGTCGGTGCTGCCGTCGGCGCGCTGCAGTTGGGTGCGCACGCGCTGGGTCGCGGTGTCACCGTCGACGGATCCGCGGCTGAACTGCCAGCGCGCTACCGAGTAGCGGCCGCTGCAGAAGCCGTTGGTGAACGAACGCTGGTTCTTCAGTTCCTCGGCCCGGCACGAGTCGGTCATGTCCTTGGTGATGGCGTCGCGGTCCTCCGCTGCGGCGGCAGCGAGGTAGGCCGTGACGATCGGGGCGAGTTCGGGGTGGCCGGCGAGCTCGGCCTTGGCCCTGGCCAAGCGGCGCCGCACCTGCTCTTCACGGTCGGCGAACAGGGTCCACGGTTCGCCTTCGGCGCGCGCGAAACCGTCGGCCCCCCAGCGGTCGCCGGTGCGCACGAAGTGCAGCACCATCTTGCGCGAGTTCTCGCCCTCGCCGATCACGACCACGGCGGTGCCTTCGCCGCCCTCGTGCTGGGCGGATTCGACCGCGAGTGGCATCGGGTCGGCGGGTTCCTGCTCCCACAGCAGTGCGCGGAACTCCGCTTCGGCCTGGAAGAAGCCCAGCGCGGACGGTGCGGCGAGTTCGGTGGCCGTGGCGAGGTCGACGTTCTCTATCGCGGTAGCGAACGCCAGTGCCGTCGCGGACAACTGGGCGTCCAGTTCGGCGGCCGTCGGGATGGACTGGCACGCGGCCAGCAGGAGCAGCGGCAGAGTGGGGTTCTTCACTCCTCCAGGATCGTCGTCATCGGTCGCGGAAACAACGATGGACCGCCGCTGGGCGCCCGAGCGGCGGCAACGATTCAGACGTCGACCGTGCAGCGCACGATGTTGCTCGTCGCCACGCCGGGTAGCAGAGGGCAACCGACGTAGAGCACGTTGAAGCTGACGAACTGCATGTCGAAGGCGAAACCCACGAGCACCGGATCCCCCGGGATCGCGAACGCGGTCAGCGCGGTGCCGGCCGTGTTGGGCACGAACCACGCGGCCGTTGGGTCGACGAAGGCGCAGACGCCACAACTGACGCGCATGTTCGGCATGCCGAGCAGCACGAACGGCACCGCCAGCGGTTGTGCGCCGTAGAGTTCGAGCGGCAGAGCCTGGTTGCCGAGCGCGACCGGGCCGGGGCAGACGGCGAGGCCGCCCGGCCCGCAGCCACCGCCGAGGTCGACGACCGCACCGCCGTTGCCCATCGCCTCGACCGCCTGCAGGCCGACGTCGCTGTCGAAGGTGGCGCTGGTGTTCTGGTCGGCGAACACGACCAGACCATCGTCGGCGGTCGTGGCTGGGTCGCCGTCGCGGCGGCCGATCAGGCGCGGAGCGTGTTCGTAGGGGTAGTTGATGCCGGGGGTGACGTCGAGCTGCAGTTCGGGGCCGATCGGGGCGCCGGCCGGATCGAGCACGCGCACGAACGCGTCGTCGTCGTAGATTGCGGTCGGGTCGGCGACCATGTAGGCGAGGCCGAACTTGTCGCCGAGCAGGCAGACATCGGCGGCGTAGTCGATCAGTCCGGGGGCGGCGCGCAGCTCGAGCACGCCGCCGACGCTGGTGATGCCGGTGGGGCCTACGGTCAACACGCGGCCTCTCACGTCGGTCGTCGATGGGTTCTGCAGCTCTTGCTCCTCCCACGCGACCAGGAACTTGAAGCCGTCGCCGTCGACCGCCGAGAAGCCCGCGTTCTGCGGTGCGTCGCGCACCCACGCCGCCGGACCGAGCAGATTCATGTCGTGGTCGACGAGTTGGGCGCGGATCCAGCCGGGTTGCCCGACCGGGCGGTTCGTCCAGGTGATGAGGTGTCGCCCGTCTGCACCGCCCTGTTTGCTGATCGCCGGTTCCTCGACCTGCCCGGTCGCGATCTGCGTGATCGGCGACAGCGTCGCCTGCAACTGCGCGTCGATGGTCACCGTGCAGCCGAGCAGGCCGAGGCTGTCGTCCAGCCACGCCACCAGGCAATCGTCGTCGAGCACCGTGGCTTCGCCGCTGAGCACGGGGTTGGACACGGCGAACGGGCCGTCGATCGGGAAGATGTTGCTGGCCTGTGCCTGGACCGGATCGAGGGCGAGGCCGCTGATCCAGTTGCCGGCGGGTTCGTGGTTGGTCCACGCCAGCACGAACACGCCGACGCCGGCGATGTTGGTGACGCGGATCTCGTCTTCGTCGCCGTTCTGGTTGAGGGAGAACGCATAGGCGAAGGCGAGTGGCGTCGCGCTCCAGACGCTGCCGACGACGCCGGTCTGGCCGCCGCCGAGGAACTGCGTCCAGACTACGCACCACGAATCGGAAGCGGCGTCGTAGGCGACGTCCGGGTAGTCGTTGTCGGTGCCGGCGTAGGCTTGCGTCGCGGTGCTGATCAACGGGTCGATCTCGAGCGGGTAGCAGGCTCGGTCGATGACGTTCGCCGGCACCAGCAGTTCGATCCCCGTGTTCGTGCGCCGCTTGCTACCGGCGAAGCGGCGGCCGTCGGCGGTGATGGCGACCACCGGACCGAGGTCGACCCCGAGGCCATCGCCGTCCCGCCAGTGGTCGCCGTCGGCATCCGGCCGCAGGTCGGTGGTGATGCGCAGCGCGATCGTGAGGTCGCCGCGTCCGGCCGGGCGCGCGGCGAGCGTGAACGAGTGCTCGAGCCCCTCGGGTCGCGCGGTGAAGTGCTCGGCGAATCCAGGTCGGAACAAGGTCACCCGCCGCCGATCGTGTTCGCGTCGCGGCGTGGCGGCATCGGCGTCGAGCCATACCGTCGCTCCGCGCGATACGCGCTCGAGGTGGATCGCGAAGGTGTGCGCTGTCGGAGCGTCGCGCCCGAGCGCCGGCTGGAACCGCACGCCGTCGCCGTCGAACGTCGCCCGCCAGTTCCTGGCCACCGCCGTCAGCGAACCCGCGTGCTCGAACACCCCCGCGACCGCCGATGTCGACGGCATCGGATGCGGGTTCTCGGGGCCGTCCGCCCGCTGCGCCGCGAGGGGAGCGCATGCAAGGGCGACGGCGAGGAAGGGGGTGGCGTAGGCAACCATGGGCTCGCGTCGAGAACCCTAGCTCACGGTCGGGCCGCTGCGGCGGCCGTGCGGCGCAGCGCGCGTTGCCACCGGCGGCTGCGCGCGCGGTTTTTCACCAGGTCAAAACGGCGTCGCCCGGCTGTAGGCGGCCGACGGGGCGAACGCCAGCGCCCGGCCGTCGGCGCAGCTTGTCGCCGAGGTCGGATCGCGCCTTCTCCGCGGCCTTGGTCAAGCGCGCGACGATCTCCGGGTGCTGTGCAGCCACGTCGTGGGTCTCGCCGGGATCGTTCTCGAGGTCGTAGAGTTCGAGGCCGGTCTCCGCTTGCGAATACGGTGCCGGGGTGCCACCGCGGCCGCCCGGTCGTCCGGCCAACGTGCGGTAGCGGTGCGGGAAGTGCAGCTTCCAACGTGGGTCGCGGATCGCCTGCAGTTGGCCAGCGCCGTAGTAGCAGAGGAAGAACTCGTGCGGCGACTTCGCGCCGTCGACGCCGAACATCAGTGGCGAGATGTCGCAGCCGTCGATCTTGTGGGCAGGTAGCTTCGCACCGATCAGCTTCGCCACCGTCGGCACGATGTCGATGGTCGACGCGAACTCGTGGCAGATCGCGCCCGCCGGGATGCGGCCGGGCCAGCGCATGATCGTCGGTTCGCGGATGCCGCCTTCCCACATCGTGCCCTTGCCCTCGCGGTAGACCCCGGCTGAGCCGGCGTGGTCACCGTAGCTCAGCCACGGGCCGTTGTCCGAGGTGAAGATCACCAGCGTGTCGTCGGCGAGGTGGCAGCGGTCGAGGGCGTCGAGGATTTGCCCGACCGACCAGTCGACCTCCATGACCACGTCAAAGAACAGTCCCTTGCCGCTCTTGCCGGCGAACTTGTCCGACACGAACAGCGGCACGTGCACCATCGAGTGCGGCACGTAGCACAGAAACGGCCGTTCACGGTTGCGTTCGATGAATTCGACTGCGTGCTCGGTGTACCAGGTCGTCAGCATCTTCTGCTCTTCGCCGGTCACCTCGCTGTCGATCACCTCATTGCCTTCGATCAGCGGCAGCGGCGGATAGCCCCGCTTGCGCCGCTCGGCTTCGGTCGGTAGATGCGCGTAGGCCGGGTGCAGCGGCCACATGTCGTTCGAGTAGGGCAGTCCGAAGTACTCGTCGAAGCCGTGCTGCAGTGGCAGGAACTTCGGATGGTGGCCGAGGTGCCACTTGCCGAAGCACGCGGTCGCGTAGCCCTTCTGCTTGCACAGCTCGGCGAGCGTCGTCTCGTCGGGGTTCAGGCCGACCTTGGCGCGAGGGCCGAAGGCACCGGAGATGCCCAGGCGCCGGTGGTAGCAGCCGGTCAGCAGTGCCGCGCGCGATGCCGAGCAGACCGCCGTCGCCACACTGAAGTCCGTGAAGCGCATGCCCTCCTTCGCCATGCGGTCGAGGTTGGGGGTCGGCACTTCGCCGCCGAACGGGCCGATGTCGGCGTAGCCCATGTCGTCGACGAAGATCACGACGACGTTCGGCGGGCGGTCCTGTGAACGGGTAGCGGCCGATACGGCGAGGGCGGCGAACGCGGCGAGCACGGAGCGTGACATGGCGGAGATTCTATGGGGGGGACGGTGGAGGCACGTGTCCGCGAAGGATTCTCGAGGAAACCGCGACAGGTTTGGTGAGTAAACGCTTACATAATGGGCATGCCGCGACCCAGCACCGCCGACCAGCGCCGCGCCGAACTGCTCCCGATCGTCGCGAAGACGTTCGCTCGCACGGGCTACGGTCGTGCGACCACAGCCGGCCTGGCACGATCTTGCGGGGTGGCGGAGAATACGTTGTTCCGGCTGTGGGGAGGCAAGAAGGCCATGTACCTGGCGTCACTCGATTACCTCTACGAGAGTACGGTTGCGACTTGGCGACGGTGTCTCACTGCAGGTCGTAGCGGAAGCCGTGCCGAGATCCTGCTCGCCCACGAAGGGAAACACTACGGCGAGCACGGCATGTACCGGATCGTGTTCACCGGCCTGGCCGAGATCGACGACGGCGACATCCGTCAGGCGCTGCGCACGATGTACCGACGGTTTCACGGGTTTCTGCGCGACTGCATTGTCGAGCACCGCGGCGCCGACGACGAAACCGCCAGCCAGCTAGCCTGGACCGTCATCGGGATGGCGACCGTAGCCGGTATCGGTCGCGCCCTGCGCCTGATCACGAAACAGCAGCAGCGCGAATTGTTCGCCGACGTCGGCAGCACGCTGCTCGCGGCCAACGACAACGAGCCATGAGCTTTCCCAACCGCACATTCTCCAGCATCGTCGCCCTGTTACTCGCCTTGGCCGGATGCACGTCGCCGGAAGGGCCGGAACCCGACGATCCGGCGACGATTGCGGTCCGGGTCGGTGTCTATGACGGTCGCGCGGTCTGCATTGCCTACGTGAATGGCCCGAAGTTCGAGCAGTGGCGAGCCTTGCGCCGTAAGGAATACGAAGCTGCCAAGGCGGTTGGCGACGAGGCGCGCGCTGCGGAGATCTCGGCTGTCATGGCGGCGAAGCAGGAGCAGTTCCACGCGCAGACGTTCGGCGGCGAGGGTGTCGACGACATCCTGCTGATCGTCGCGGATGCGCTGCCGGCGTTGATGGCGGCGGCCCGAGTCGAGCGCCTGGAGCGGATCAACTGCGAGCGCGGGGGGGACGTCGTGACCGTCGACGTCACGGATCGCCTCGTCGATCTGTTCGCGCCGAGTGAACGTGCGCGGGAGTGGATCGCCGACATCCGGCCGCAGCCGTTCCCCCGGTGACGATCGCGTTGACCGCCATCGTGCGTCACTACCCCCGATGAGGACATTTCCTACGCCCATCGGCCCGTCGCCGGCGGCGGTGTTTCCGGCGAGTCTGTGCGCATGAAGACCGTGCTCGAGCCGTTCCGCATCAAGGCGGTGGAACCGTTTCGCATCACCTCCGAAGCGGAGAGACGCGACCTCCTCGCGCGTGCGCATCACAACCTGTTCCTGGTGAAGGCCGAGGACGTGATGATCGATCTGCTGACCGACTCCGGCACCGGCGCGATGTCGACCGAGCAGTGGGCGGCGATCATGACCGGCGACGAGAGCTATGCCGGTAGCCGTTCGTTCTTCGAACTCGAAGCGGTGGTGCGTGATCTGACCGGGTATCGGCACGTGTTCCCGGTGCACCAGGGACGCGCCGCCGAGCGCATTCTGTTCGGCTGCATGCTGACGCCGGGGCAGGCGGTGCCGAACAACGCGCACTTCGACACCACGCGCGCGAACGTCGAATACCTCGGTGCCGAGGCGAAGGACTTCGTCGCGGAAGCCGCCGCCGACCTGCGTGACGACACGCCGTGGAAGGGCAACCTCGACGTCGAACGCCTCGCCGCGTGGCTGGATGAGCAGCCGGCGGGGCGGGTTCCGGTCGGCATGCTGACGATCACCAACAACCGGGTCGGCGGCCAGCCGGTGTCGATGCAGAACCTGCGTGAGGTCGGCGAGCTGTATCGCAGCCGCGGCATACCGTTCCTGCTCGATGCGGCGCGCTTCGCCGAGAACGCGTGGTGGATCCACCGCCTCGATCCCGCATGGCGGGAGGTGCCGCTGCGCCGGGTCGCCCGCGCGATGTTCGACCTCGCCGACGGCTGCATGATCTCGGCGAAGAAGGACGGGTTGGTCAACATCGGCGGGCTTCTGTGTCTCAACGACGATGCGCTTGCCGCCAAGATCAAGGATCTGCTGATCCTCGGTGAGGGGTTCCCGACCTATGGCGGCCTGGCCGGCCGCGACCTGGCGGCGCTGGCGCAAGGGCTGCGCGAGGTGCTCGACGAGGACTACCTGCAGTACCGCGAAGCGAGCGCGCAGTATCTCGCCGAGCATCTCGAACGGCGCGGTGTGCCGGTCGTGCGACCGGCCGGGCTACACGCCGTCTACGTCGATGCGCGCGCGGCGCTGCCGCACGTTCCGCCGGAGCAGTTGCCCGGCCAGGCGCTCGCCTGTGAGCTGTATCTGCAGGGCGGTGTGCGCGCGGTCGAGATCGGCACGCTGATGTTCGGCGAAACCGATCACGACCTCGTGCGGCTGTGCCTGCCGCGCCGAGTCTACACGCAGAGCCACATCGACTGGGTGATCGAGTCGTTCGGCGAGGTCATGCGGCGCAAGGATGGGATCCGCGGCTTGCGCATCGTCGAGCAGGCGCCGGTGCTGCGCGCGTTTACGGCGAGGTTGCGGCCGATGGCGGCTGGTGCGGCAACTGGAGTGTGATGATCTGCGTTGCGCCATTCGGTAGCCAGTAGGCGGGTTGGGGGCGTACACTTGTGAATCCGAATAGGGCCCGGTAGTCGCCGGGTCATCGTCCGGTGGAGTCCGAATGAAGATCTGGCATGCGGCGTTCCTGGTCTTTGTTGCTGCGTGCGTCGCAGTCTGGTTCTGTTGCAGGGTCCTTTCTGACCGTGCGCCCGCGGATGCGTGGGGCGGCGATTCCGGGCTGATCGAGCAGTCTCTGACGGGGCTGCAAGGAAGTCATGGGCATAGCGACATGCCCCCGGATCCTGTGATGCGCGAGCAACGGTCCCCGTTGCCGGGCCTGGTTGTCGAAGTACTGCTGCCGGGACAGAGTGCACCCGCCGTCGGCGCCATCGTCCATGTTGCTGGGCACGAGACGGGGCGTCTGGATGAGCACGACAGTCTGCCGGTAGAACAGATCGGCCGATATGTCGGTCGCACTGATGCTTCCGGGCGTGTGTCGGTGTCCTTGCGGGGGGTGCGGTGCGTTTCGGCGCGCTTGGGTGCGATGTACACCGAGCGGCGTGTCCACGCTGAATCCGGCACTGTGACCATAGTCATGGTCGACGAGTTCTCGCCGTTGGTTCAGGTTGTCGATGAGCGAGGTTCGCCCGTGGCCGGAGTCGACGTCGAGGTAGTGGCGGGGCGCTCGGATGTCGTCACCTCCGCAGAAA
>DRKG01000022.1 GCA_011051855.1 bacterium
AATCAGGGAACCGAGTGGACGCTAGGCATGAAGCAGCGCCCCCGGTGCGTGCAATCCGCGTCCAGGCAAGGAAGGCGACTACAGAAGCGCAGGCGTGGCCGTGGCCACGCCGAGCATTCTGCCAAGGAGTTCGCGGAGCGAACGGACGCCGCAGGCGGCCGCTCTTCTGCCGCATGGGCGTGGATGGTGCGTGCCGGGGGTGCTGGTTCGTGCATGGATCGGGCTAGGCAACTCCGAAAAGGTTCGGTGAAGGCCACCTCAAGCTTCCGCCACGAACGTTTCGCCGGCCGGTGGGAACCGCAGTTCGACCCCGGTGCCATCGGCCCTTGCGACTGCGCGACCGAGCGCTCGGGCCATCGCGGCCGCAATCCCTTCGACGGTGGATTCCGGTTCGAGCGGGAACGGCAGGGTGCCCTCCGCCGGCTCGAACCCGATGTCGACGACCACCCCACCGTCGCCGGCCCCGCGCATCGCGAGGGTGACGGCCCCGGCCGCTCCCGGCGCCAGTGAGGTCATCCACGAGCGAATCGCCGCGGCGCAACCGCGCAGGAACACGTCGCCGACCACGTAGATGTGCTGCCGCGGCGGTTGGCCGCGCAGCTCGAGCGTCACGCCGCGTTCGCGCGCCGGCACCCGACCGAGTTCGGCCAGTTGCGCGAGCAGCTCCTGCGCCACCCGCGGCGTGCCGGTGTCGTCGCCGAGCAGTGCGCGCACCACTTCGAGGCTCGCGCCACCGCGCTGCACCTGCTGCGACACCACGTCCTGCACCGCCGTCAGGTTGTCCTGCGTCGCCTGCAGCACGTGTCCCTGCACGGTCAGCAGCAGGTTGCCGAACTGGTGGACGAGGCCGGGTAGGAAGAACGAAGCGCAGGCGGAGGACAACGAAGGATCGACGGAGTTCACGGAGATGGCGCTGGGCAGTTGCCCGCGCCAGCATCGGATCGCGGGAGCGATCGTAGCACAACAGCCGTTCCGGCCACTACGCTGGCCGCCATGAGCAAAGCCAACGCCTACCGACGACTGCTCGACCACGGACGCGAGGCGGCCCTGCTCGGCGCGACCTCGGCGCTGTTGGCGTGGGACCAGGAAACCGGCATGCCCAAGGGCGCAGGACCGCGACGCGCCGAGCAACTGGCGCTGCTGGCGCGCCTGCACCACGAACGCTGTACCGACCCGCGCATCGGCGAGTGGCTGCAGGCCGCGGACGAACGGGACCTCAACGACGAGCAGCGCGCCGTCGTGCGCGAGCTGCGCCGCGACTACGAACGCGCGACGCGCCTGCCAGCCGCGCTGGTCGAAGAACTCGCCGCCGCCGAGAGCCGGGCCCAACAGGCGTGGGCCGCTGCCCGCGCCGCCTCCGACTTTGCGGCCTTCGCGCCCCACCTGCGCGGCATGGTCGCGCTACAGCAGCAGAAGGCCGACTGCCTGCGCCGCCCCGGGCAAACGCGCTGGGATGCGCTCGCCGACCTCTACGAGCCGGGCATGTGCGCGGCGGACCTGCAGGAGCTGTTCGCGCCGCTGCGCGAACGCTTGGTGGCGCTGCGTCGGCGCCTCGCCGCCGGCAGCCGCCCCGACGACGCGTTCCGCCGCCGCACGGTGACCCTCGCGCACCAGCAGGCGTTCGTGCGCGAGGTGGTCGCGGCGATGGGCTTCGACTTCGACCACGGCCGCATCGACCAGAGCGCGCATCCGTTCTGCACCAGCATCGGCGGCGACGTGCGCTTGACCACACGCTTTGCCGACGACAACGTGCTCGACGCGCTCGGCTCCACGATGCACGAAGGCGGCCACGGCCTCTACGAACAGGGACTGCCGCGCGAACACTTCGGCAACCCGCTCGGCGAAGCGGTATCGCTCGGCATCCACGAGAGTCAGTCGCGGCTGTGGGAGAACCACGTCGGGCGATCGCGCGCGTTCTGGCAATGGTGCTGGCCGGTCGCCCAGCGGCACCTCGGCGACGCCTGCGCCGGCGAGCACGCCGACCGCGTCTTCGCGCTTGCCAACCTGGTCGAGCCGAGCCTGATCCGGGTCGAGGCCGACGAGGCCACCTACGACCTGCACGTGATGGTGCGCTTCGAGCTCGAACGCGCGCTGATCGACGAAGGCTGCACGGTCGCGGAGCTGCCCGCGCGCTGGAACGCGCTCTACCGCGACTACCTCGGCGTCGAAGTTCCCGACGACCGGCGCGGCGTGTTGCAGGACGTGCACTGGTCCTGCGGGCTGTTCGGCTACTTCCCGACCTACACGCTCGGCAACCTCTACGCGGCGCAGTTCGCGGCCGCCGCCGACCGCGCGCTCGGCGGCACTGCCGAGTTGCTGGCTCGCGGCGAGTTCGGGCCGCTGCGGGACTGGCTGCGCGAGCACGTGCACGCGCACGGCCGCCGATACTCGGCGCAGGAGCTGTGCCGACGGGCGACCGGAGCCACCCTGTCCAGCGATGCGTTCGTCGACTATCTCGAAGCGAAATTGCTGGAAGTCTACGGCCTCGCGTGAGCGGCCGATACGTCCCGCGGCGCCCCTCTTGCCACCGGGGGAGAGTCGGCCTATCCGCACGTCGAATCCGCTCCCCTGCTATCCTGTCGTGCCCATGAAGGTCTCGAGCATCCAGCCCACTCCCAACCCGAACGCGTTCAAGTTCCTGGTCGACCAGCCGCTCGCCAAACCCGGCGAAACACGCGCCTACGCCAAGCCGGAGCAGGCCCAGGACGACGTGCTGGCCCAGGGCATGTTCGCGATCCCCGGGGTCGAGACGCTGTTCTTCTGCGACAACTTCGTCACCGTCAGCATGACCGCCGAAGCCGACTGGCGCGGCGTCGCCGACCAGGTCACGCGCCTGCTCGAGAGCCACGAGCCGGCCGAGATGCCCGCGCCGTCTGCGCCCACGGAAGACCCGCTGGCGGCCCTGCCGCAGGGCGGCGATCCGGAGATGCTGGCCAGGATCAACGCCCTGCTCGACGACCGGGTGCGCCCCGCCCTCGCCGGAGACGGCGGCGGACTGCAGGTGCTGGGCCTCGACGGCAAGACGCTGATGATCCGTTACGAAGGCGCCTGCGGCAGTTGCCCGAGTTCGACCCAGGGCACGCTTATGGCGATCCAGAACCTGCTGCAGAGCGAAGTCGACGAAGAACTCGTCGTGACGATGGCCTGATCGCGATGGCCACCCCGCCGCGTCGCTGCCCGGCCTGCGGATCGTCGCGCGGCGTCGTGCACGTGCACGGCCACGGCCAGTGCCTGACCTGCGGCACCAACGTAGAGCCATGTTGCGCGGGCGACAGCGGTCACGACGCCGCCACGCTCGGAAACCCCGCTCCCGGCGGCGACGCCACCCCGCACCTGTTTCCGCTCGTGTTCGACGACCTCGGCGGCCGGGAGGTCGCAGTCACCACCGACGCACTGCTGTTCGCCCTCGCCAACCGCCTCGCCGGCGACCTCGACGAAGCCCGCCTGCTATTGGAAGCCGCCGAACGCGTCGGCATCGTGCGCACTTCGCCACCCGGTGTGCACCGCCTCGGCCAGCCGCCCGCAAGTTCGGTTGGCTTCCGGCGCCCGCCGACGTAGACTGCCCGCGCACCACCGAGCCGGAGTGGCGGAATCGGCAGACGCACAGGTTTCAAAAACCTGCGCCGCAAGGCGTGCGGGTTCAAGTCCCGCCTCCGGCACCATCTTGACCTCGCGCCGACGCCCCTCGCGCCGACGCCCCTCGCGCCGACGCCCCTCGCGCCGACGCGACGTCCGGTGGCGTCAGCAAGCGCGCGACGGTCTGCTCGCGCAATCGCGCGGCCGACTCCTGCTTGCCGAGCAGGTCGAGCACTTCGGCCAGCACGGCGCAGACGGTCGGGGTCGGGCCGAGGGCTTCGGCGGCGAGGCGGGCGGCGCGTTCGGCGCGTTCGTGCTCGCCGGCGCGGGCGAGCTCCCGCGCCACCAGCAGCAGGGTCCCCTGCAGCGGGCAGTTGGCGAGCAGCTCACGGGGCTCGATCGCACCGGGGTGCTCGGCGAGCAACTCGGCGATGCGGTCGAGGCCGGCCGGCGAACGGGTGTCGCCGTAGCAGCGCAGGGCCTTGCGCAGTTCGCCGGCGGCGCGATGCACGTCCCCGAGCAACAGGCGGCCGGCCGGGTCGTCGGGTTGCAGCTTCCGCAGGCTCTTCGCCAGCTTGCGCGCTTGCTCCAGTTCGCCGGCGTCGAGCGCGCGATGGCCGGCTTGCTCGAGCAGGTCCGCGAGTCGCTGGCGTTCGCGCACGCAGGTCGAACGCGGCGCATGTTTGGCGATGCGTTCCTGCCACGCCAGCACGTCGTCGACGCGGCCCTCGGCTTCGGCGAGGTCGCGCAGGACCGTCAACATGCTGACGTCGTCACCGAACTCCCGCACCGCCTGCTCGGCTTCCCGGCGCAGCGTCGCCGGCAGCACCTCGCCCTGCCTCCGCAGCGCTTCGAGCCGCAACTGCAGCAACGAACGCCGCAACTCCTTGGGCAGCCCCGGCTCGACCACCCGCGCCAGCCAACCGAGCGCTTCGTCCACCTTGCCGGCCTCCAGGCACAGGCGGCCGAGCTTCAGGTTGGCGTCCTGCACGACGTGCGGGTAGCGGCCGGGCCGCGGGCCACGGTAGCGCGCGACCTTCTGGAACAGCTCCCGCGACCGCCCGCGGTCGAGGCCGACCAAGGCCGCGGTCGCCTGCAGGTGCCGACCCAGCACGGCTTCGGCGCGCATGTCGCGCACCCGCTTCCTGAGCAGCCAGAACGACAACAGCCCGAAGACACCGACCGTCGCCAGCATCAGCAGCACCCGACCGACGGTGGTCTCGAGCATCGGTTCGAGCAGACGCGCCACCAAGTCCAGCAGCTTCAGCACGACCTCGAGGGCCGGCCCGAACAGCGCCAACAGCAGCACGAACGGCAGCGCGTAGATCAGAACCCGCAGCCACGGGTTCTTGGGCAGGATCGTCTTGATCGGCGCCCACAGCACCTTGCGCACCAGGCTGAAGAACCTACTCACGATTCGTCCTCCACGGCGTGCAGCACGCGCGACAGATGCAGCCGCAGGTTGTCGTCCTTCTCCCGCTTGTGCAGCGTCGCGAGCGCCTTCTTCGCACGCCGCGTGCCGAGCTCGCCAAGCGCCGTGGCAAGTTGCACGCGCCGGTTGTTGTGCCGCCGCATCAGGCCGGGACCGACCTTCTCGAGGACCTTCTCCACCCAGCCCGAACGTTCGTAGGCGGCCACCATCGCATCGACGGCATCGTCGCCGAGGATCACCAGCAGCGCGCGCAGCCGGTCGTCGAGGCGAGAGGCCTCCGGGCCGAAGCTGTCGGCGATGTGCGCGGCTGCCGCAGCGCCGCCGCGCACCAACACCCGCGCCAGCCGGGTCTGCACGGGCTCGCCGCAATCGGGATCGGCATAGGCCTGCAACACGTGTTCGATCGCTGCCTCGCCGAGTTCTTCCAGGACCCGCTGCGAGGTCGCAGCCAAGCGATCGTCAGCGACGCCGGCGAGCAGGGCGGTGATCATCGTACGCGTCGGCCCGCGGCCCAGCATCACCGACACCAGCACCTCGGGGTCTTCGGCCTCCGGCACCGCCGCCAGCAACTCCTCGTCGCGGTAGAACGTCGGCTCGAGCAGCAGCGACTCGGCCAGGAAGTGGCCGCGCGGAATCGCCTGCAGGAACCGCCGCAGGACGGCGGGGTCGGCGTGGTTGCAGCGGTGCAGGATCTCCATCGGTGGGAAGTGCTCGAGCACCTTCTGGAACGCCTGCAGGTCGCCGAGCCCCAGGAAGTAGTCGATCAGGATGCGCCGGTGGCTCGGGCGGGTCGACGCGAACAGCGCCTCGACGTGCGGCAACGCCGAGCGGTCGAAGCCCTGCACGATGCGCCCGACGATCGCATCCGGCCCCTCGCCGACCGGCAGCAGCCGATCGTCCTGCAAGCGGTCGCTGGCGGCGAACAGCGCACGGGCGGACTCGGGGCCGAAGCGGCGCAACAGCGCGATCGCGTCCGCGCGCACCTGCCCGTCGTTCTTCCAGGCCACGCGCAGGAGTTCCTCCACCGCGGGCTCGCCCAGCTCCAGCAGGTCGTCGGCGACGGCTTGCTCGCCGCCGACGAAGCGACGCACGAGCCGCTGCACGTGCGCGTCGTTGACGTCGATGCGGTCCATAACCTCGGTCGGCGATTCGATGGCGCCGACCAACTGGGCTTCGCGCGGCTCCGCCGGATCGGCCGCACCGCAGCGCGGGCATTCGGCGAGTTCGCGCGGCAGCGGCGCATCGCACGCCCGGCACGTCCACCGCGCCGTCTCGACCAGGCCAGCGAAGTTGGCCACCGGCAGTTCGTTCGCATCCACGGGCAGGCGATCGCCCGCTGCAACCGCAACCAGCGCGCCGTCGCGTGCGGTCGTCGTCGACAGGCTGCGGGCGACCTCGGCGACGCC
>DRKG01000023.1 GCA_011051855.1 bacterium
ACGCCGGGGTCGCATCCGCACGACGGTCCGCGCAGAGCGACCCCGCTGCCAATGACCAAGATCATCGTCGCCGATCCCGACCCCCACTCGCAACGCCAGCTCGCGACGCTGCTCGCCGAACGCGGCTACGAGTTCGACGCCGCCCCCGATGTCGACGCGGCCTTGCGACCGCTGCGCGAAAGCGCGGTCGACGTCGTGCTCGCCGACCTGTCGCTGCCCGGCGGCGGCGGCCTGCAACTGCTCGATCAGGTGCGCGAACGCCACCCCGAAACGGCGGTCGTGCTGCTGAGCGCCTTCGGTTCGGTGCAGGACGCGGTGCAGGCGATGCAGCGCGGTGCGGCCGACTTCCTCGGCAAACCCTTTGCGACCGACCAGGTGATGGTCGCAGTCGAGCGCGCGCTCGAGAAATCGGCACTGCAGCGCGAGAACCGGCAACTGAAGACCGCGCTCGACGACCGCCTGCGGCTCGACAACGTGATCGGCACGGACCCGCGCATGCAGGTGATCTTCAAGACCGTGCAAGCGGTCGCCGACACCCGCACGACGGTCCTGATCACCGGCGAATCGGGCACCGGCAAGACGCTGCTGGCGCGCGCATTGCATCAGCTCAGCGACCGCCGCGGCGGACCGTTCATCGAAGTCAACTGCGGGGCCCTACCGGAGAACCTGCTCGAATCGGAGCTGTTCGGCCACGTCAAGGGGGCGTTCACCGGCGCCGTCAAGGACAAGGTCGGCAAGTTCGAGGCGGCGGCCGGCGGCACGATCTTCCTCGACGAGATCGGCACCTCGACTCCGGCGTTCCAGATCAAGCTGCTCCGCGTCCTGCAGGATCGCATCATCGAGCGCGTTGGCGACACGCGCACGATCCCGGTCGACGTGCGCATCGTGCTCGCCACCAACAAGGACCTCGAACAGGCCGTGCGCGACGGCGAGTTCCGCGAAGACCTGTTCTACCGCATCCACGTCGTCAGCGTCGAGATGCCGCCGTTGCGCGAGCGGGCCTCCGACATCCTTCCGCTGGCCGAACACTTCCTGCAGCGCTTCGCCGACGAGCACGGCCGCCCCGCCCTGCGGTTCTCGGACGCGGCGGCCGCCGCACTGGTCGCGGCTCCCTGGCCGGGCAACGTGCGCCAGCTCGAGAACGTCGTCGAGCGCGCGGTGGTGCTGTCGCGCGGCGAGGTGATCGACCGCGCCGACCTGCCGCCGACCCTGGCGACGAACGCCCCGCAGGCCGGCGCCGCCCCCCTGCCGGCACTGCCCCCGGACGCCCCTCCCCTGCCTCTCAAGCAGGCCCTGCTCGAACCCGAGAAGCGCATCATCGAACACGCGCTCGCCTACTGCGACGGCAACCGGGAGCGCGCCGCCAAGGTGCTCGGCATCAACCGCAGCACCCTGTTCCACAAGCTGAAGAAGCTGGGCATACGCTGATGGGCACGGCCACCGGCAAGCAGCTATAACCTGCGCTCCGCATGCTGAAGAAGAGCCTCCAGATCCTCGTCGCGTGCGCCTTCCTGGCGCTCGGGTCGATCGTGCTCTACGCGCTGCTCGGCATGCGCAGCCCACAGGATTCACTGGGCGACGCCGAAGCGCTGCTGCAGCGCGGCGACAACCTCGGCGCGGTCACCTTGCTCAGCCGGACCGAGAACAGCCCGCGCATCCAGGGGTCCCCGGCGCTGCTCGACCGGCTCTGGCAGTTGCGCCTCGAAGCCCACACCCGGCTCGGCAACCCGAAGGGAGCCCTGCGGGACGTGCGCAACCTGCTGCGCCACGGCCACGACGACGACGTCGAGCTGCGCCTGGCCGAGGTCCGCCTCTTGGCCCAGGCCGGCGACGGCGAAGCGGCCCGGCTGGCGGCGCGCGCCTTCCTCGCCGACCACCCGGACCACAGCCGCGGCCTCGAACTCGCCGGCGAGGCGTGCCAGAGCGCCTACCAGCCACTGCTGCGTGCGCTCGGCAGCCAGCTCGACGCCGAGTTGGGTCACGCGCCGCGCGAGCGCGCGCGCCGCGCCATGCTGGCGTACCTGTTCCGCCCCGTCGGCGACCCCGAGATCGAGCGCGCCGCGGCCGACCTCGAAGCGCTGTTCGCGGGTGAGGCGCGTCTGCGCGGTGCTTGGCCACGGATCTGGCGAGATGCCCGACAGGTGCGGGAACGGGTCCAGGAGGCGCTCGGCTACTTCCAGCGCAGCCTCGACCTCGGCGGCGAACCGGTGGCCGCGTTCCGGGCGGTGGCCACGGCCCTGCAGCAAGCCGGCCGGATCGACGACCTGCTGTTCGCCTGCGAGATCCAGCGGCGACGCTTCGACCACGCCTACGTCGACGAAAGCGGCGCGCGCGCGGCCTGGGCGCGGCTGCTGGCCGGGCTGCCCGAGGCCGCGATCGCGACCGTCGATCGTTGGCTGCCGATCGAGCAGGTGCCGGAGCGCGGCGAGAACGACCGCATCAGCGATGCCACCGCCCAGCTGGCGGCGGCGCGCGCGCTCGCCGGCTGGCTCCTGCGCGACGCCCAGAGCCTGAACGCGACCGCCAAGCTCGACCAGGCCATGTACGCGGCCGGCCGCCGCAGTCTCGACGCGTTGAACATCACCCAGGCGGGCCGGCGCCTGCTGCGCGAGACCGAGGATCGCCGGCCGATCCTTCACCACCTCGAGAACCTCGTCACCCGCAACGCCCGCCTGCCCAAGCCGCTCGACCGTCCCGACTTGGTGGCCACGTTCGCACCGCTGTGGATCGACGAACTCGAGGCCGCCAACGCCGCCGAGGACGAAGTGCAGACCGCGCTCGCCACCTGGCGGGACGCGCGTCCGGAAGACCTCACCCCACACCTGCGCCGAGCCGAGTATCTGCTCGCCAGCGGCAACACCGCCGCGGCCTTCAGCGCGCTCGACACCGCGCGCGAGCTGGCGCCGCTCGATCCGCGGCTGTTCGGGCTGCAACTGCGCATCGCGCGCCGCCACTACCAGGGCAGCGCCAACGACGGCGCCGGGCTGTTGGCGCAGTGCCTGAAGAACGGGCGCAAGGTCCCCGAGACGCTGGACACGATCGGTTTCCTCTTGTGCGCCGAGACGGCTCTCGCCCAGACCGACCGCCGCATCGCCGTGATCGCCAGCAACTGCGCGCGCGCCGCCGTCAACGCCTTCCCGCGCGCGGTCGAACCGCGCGAACTCGAACTCCAGGCGCTCTTGCGCCTGGGCCGCTACGAGGAAGCCGCGCGCGCCGCCGATCTCGCGATCGACGCCCTCGCCCCCTCGCCAGACCTGCTGGCCCTGGCGATGCGCGCCCGCGAACTCGCCGGCCGCCCGCTCCGCGACCTGCTCTATCGGGCGATGCCGCGCGTCGCCCGCAACCGAGAACTGCAGGCGGCGCTGTTGCGGATCGCGCTCGCCGACGCGCCCGCCACCGCGATCCGCTTTCTCGACCCGGCGCTGCTCGCCGGCGACCAGGAGCTCGACCGCCGCGTTCTCGCCGTGCGCGCGTTGACGGCCGCCGGACGACTGGCACGCGCCGAACAGGTGATGGCGGCAATGCACTTCGACGCGAAGGCCACCGCGACCAGCCCCACGATGTTCGCCGAGTGGCTGCTCGCCGCCGCAGCGGAACGTGACGACGGGGAGTTGCTGGCGACGCTGCGACGTTTGCGCATCCCGCTGCGCCTCGACGTCGGTCCGCAATCGCCTCTGCTCGCCGCGGCGGGCGAGTTGGCCGACCACCACCCGCACACGGCGCGCTACCTGCTCCGGCACGCGCTGGCCGCGGCCACGGCCGACGAACGCAACGGCAGCCTGTTCGTGCTGGCGGGCGAGCTGGCGCTGCGCGACCGCGACACCGTCGCCGCCATCGACGCCTGGACGGCCGCGCTGGCGTTCGACGACGGCATGCCCGCGGCCGAACGTCTGGCGCGGCTCCTGCTGCTGGCCGGCGACGCCGAGCGCGCGGAGCAGGTCTACGCGCTGGTGCCGACCCCGGACGACCCCGCGCTGGCGGCGCGCTTCGGTCGGCTCGCGCAGGCCGCCGCACTGCTGCAGCAAGCACTCCAGCGCGAGCCGGCCGACCTGATCACGCACGCGACGCTGATGACGTTCGGTCAGCCGGCGATGCTCGACTGGTCCCCACCTGCCGACGAGGACCTGCAACGCGAACGCCTCGAACTCTTGGCGGGCCTGCGGGATCCTCTGCTCGGGCCGTTGTGCCTGGGGCGCGCCGACGCGCTGCTGCGCGCCGATCCGAGCCGGCGCACCCACTACTTCCTGCTGGCGCGGGCCTCGGCCGACGCCGGCCTCGCGTCCGCGGCCGCCGCGCTCCACGCCGAGTTGTTCCGCGGCGGCTACCTCGGGCCGGTGCTCTGGCGCGAGGTAGCCTACGCCGCCCAGGACCCCGCCTACGCGCCCGCCCCGGAGCTCCTGCTCAAGCTGATGGCGGCGACCACCGCCGGCGCGGTCGGCAGCTCGCCGCTGGCGATGGCCTACGGCAGCCGCATGATCGTCGAAGGCTTCCTCGCCGCCGACCAGCCCGAGATGGCGCGCAACACCCGCCTGCTGCAATGGCGCGCGTTCCCGCAACTGCACACCTGGACCGACGACGACCTCGAACTGATCGCCACCGGCTACCCGCCGACCGTCGCCTGCCAAGTCCTCGACGAGATCCTGCGCGGGCCGCACGCCGGCGACCGCCGCACGCTGCTCGAACGTTGGTATGCACTCGCGCCGGCGGCCGTCGCCGCGGCACCCGATTCCTTGTCGACCCTGGTGCGCACGGCGCTGGCCCACTTGCAGAGCGACGGCGCACTCGGCTGCATCGTGCACTTCCTGCGCACCCACCCGGTCGCGAACGTGCCGTTCGAGCTCGCTCCGGCACTGATCGACCACCTCGAGCTGATCGCGCGCGGTCGCGACGACACCAGCCGACTCGACCAGACCCTCACCGCGCTGCTGCAGGCGACCGGCGCCGAACGCACCCTGGCCGCCCTCGACGGCTTGCTCCAGCGCTACCCGAGCGCGATCCCGCTGTGGGGCGCACGCACACGCATCCGTCAGCTCGACGCGCCGGCAGAGGCCCTCGCCGAGCTGCGCACCGTGCTCGCACACGCCAGCGCTCCCAGTGCCGAGCTCGCATTCCTGGCGCTCGCAGCCGGCCGACGCGCACTCGACCCCTCCGACTACGATCGCCTCGACCGCCTGCCGCCCGAACTGCTGCAGAGCCCGAAGGGCCGGTTCGTGCAGGCGGTGATGGCGCTGCGCCGCGGCGACGCCGAACAGGCGATCGAGCACTTCGCCGAGGCCGCCCCGCAACCCGACGGCAGCCACCTGTTCCTGTGTGCCCTGGCGTGGCTGGAGGCGCCCGCCGACGAAGGGCCCGAACGCGCCACGCTGCTGCTGCAGGAGCTGCTGCGCGATTACCCAGGCAGTTCGCGCGCCCAGAACGCCAAGAGCTTCGTGCGCCAGTTGTCGCCGCCCGCCGACGGCTCTGGCGACGGCGGCACGAAGCGGTGATCGCGCGGCCGGCACCGAGCAGTCGAGCCGGCCCTCTTCCATCGCAGAACCGGTAGTCTCGGAGAACGCCGTCCGGGCGAACCCGTGGCCATGACGGGCGTCCGATCCTTCCGCCGGGAGTTCCCATGCCTCGCGTGCTCTTCGCCCTGACGTTTCTCACGAGCCTCCTGCCTGCTCAGGAGCTCCCCCGCCGCCTTCTGAAAGCCGACGACACGGTCATCAAGGAGTCCTGCCGTCTCGTGATCGACGGAGACCGGGCCATCGAGGACCTTCGCGGCGACGGCGTCGTGCAGATCGAAGGTTCGGGAATCACCGTGGAGTTCGAGCAGGGGCAGGTGCTCCGCGGCGCCGAGCCGACCGTGCCGCCGAACCAGATGCGGGGCATCGGCATCGTCGTGAGGGGGCAACACGACGTGCGCCTGCGGGGATTCGTGTTGCGCGGATTCAAGGTCGGCGTGCTGGCAGAAGACGCACCCGGCCTCGTGATCGAAGGCCTTCGACTCGCGGACCTGTATCGCCAAAGGCTGGGATCGACGGTATCGCAGGAAGACAGCGGGGACTGGCTTTCCCCGCATCGCAACGACCAGCGCGAATGGATGGAGCACTATGGGGCTGGGATATACGTCGCCCGTTCCTCGCGAGTGACGGTTCGCGGATGCCACGCCCGCGACGGACAGAACGGATTGGTCCTCGACCGCGTCGAAGGATCGCGAGTCTACGACAACGACTTCTCGTTCCTGTCCGGTTGGGGGCTCGCCATGTGGCGATCCAGCGACAACGTCATCTCGCGCAATGCCTTCGATTTCTGCGTGCGGGGCTACAGTCACGGTGTCTACAACCGCGGGCAGGACTCCGCCGGAATCCTGATGTTCGAACAATGCTGCCGAAACCTCGTGATCGAGAACTCGGCCACGCACGGCGGCGACGGCTTCTTCGGCTTCGGTGGCCGGGAAGCCCTGGGGGAGGCCAAGGCCCCGGAGGGCTTCGACCACAGAAGGCGGGGCAACAACGACAACGTCCTCGTCGGCAACGACTTCTCGGACGCCGTGGCGCACGGGATCGAGATGACCTTCAGTTTCGGGAACGTGTTTGCGAACAACGACCTCTCGCGCTGTGCGATCTGCGGAGTATGGGGCGGCTACTCGCGAGACACGCTCATCACACGGAACTCGTTCCGCGCCTGCGGGGACATGGCCTACGGCCTCGAACGCGGCGGCGTCAATATCGAGCACGGCCAAGACAACCTGATCGTGGAGAACACCTTCCGCGACAACGCCTGCGCGATTCACCTCTGGTGGGATGCCGATGAACGGCTGGCCTCGCTGCCCTGGTCCAAAGCCAATGGGCACGACATGTCGGGAAACGTCATCGCGAGGAACGACATTCGGGGCGGCGCGACCGGCATCCAACTCCGGGACAGCGGCACCGCCACCCTGGTTCGCGACAACGTCTTCACCGAAGTCCGAGACCCCATCGTGCTGTCCGGCGGGTCGCGAACGAAAGCGTCCGCGATGCCCAGGATCCCGTCTTGGCAGATGGGAAAGCCCCTCGGCGAGACGCGGCCCGTGGGAGCACGCCCCCACCTGCGCGGACGCGACAAGATCGTCATGACCCAATGGGGCCCCTGGCCGCACGAGGGCGGCCTCGTGCGCCTCGAATCGAGTCGCCCCTCCGGCCATCGCTGGGAAGTCCGCCTCCCCGAGGGGAGCGAACTGCTCCTGGAAGGCAGCGACGGGATGCATTGGCAGCAACTGGACGCCACCCACTGGGAAGCCACGGCCGAGAGCCCGGGGGTCCACCGGTACGCGATCGCCCATACAGGCGGCCGAGCCCAGCGCGGCGTCCTCGTGCGAACGGATTGGGCGGTCCGGATCTTTCCCTTCCCCCACGACCCCCGGACGGAAACCACCCTATGGGAGCAGGCCGCTGCTCGGGCTCCCGAGTTCTCGCTGCCGGGCTTGTCCCTGGCCTTCGGCAACAAAGGGCCTTCCGAACTCGGCATCGATCCGCAGCTCACCGCCGCAAACATCGGCGGCGACCACTTCGGCATCCGGGCTCATTGCCGCCTGCCGCTCGCGAAGGGAAGCTGGCGCATCCGGACCCTCTCGGACGATGGCGTGCGCGTGCAGGTGGACGACCAGCCCATCATCGACAATTGGACCTGGCACGGCCCCACCCGAGACGAAGGCAGCTTCCGCCTGAACGAGGCGAAGACGGTGGACATCCTCGTGGACTACTTCGAGTTGGACGGGCACGCGGTGCTGGAGTTCGAGATCCGCCCGGAAGCCTGAGCCCGCATCCCGAAGCTGGCTGGCCCGGGCTACCCGAGCAGCTCGCGCCAGCAGAACGCCGGCAGCTTCGCGCGCCAGTCGTCGCCGCCCGCCGCCAGCGCCGACGACAACGACACGAACCGATGGTCGAGCAGCAGGCGATCGAGCTTGTCGTAGGTGCGGGACAGGTTCACGTAGTGGCGGAAGCCCCGCAGGCCGCCGAGCGGCTGGCGCGGCTGCTCGGGATCCACTTCCCACGGGTGCAGGTAGATGCAACCCGGTGCGCCGCGCCGGCGTTTCTGCGCGAGCCCGCGCCGCAGGAACCAGAGCGGGAACAGCCGCAGGTAGCCGCCCCCGCCGACCGGCAGGTGCCTGCCGCACACGTCCCAGGTCAACGGTGGGAACTCGACCAGCTCGCGCTCCCCGATGCGTAGGCGGTAGGGCGTCGTCGGCGCCGTCGACACCCCGTAGTCCGGGTGCGCGACCGGCTGGATCGAGCTGTCGAGCGTGATGCCGCTCTGCAGCAGTTCCTCGACCGCCCACGGCGTCTTGCGCCCGATCGACCAGGTGCAGGCGCGGAACGCGGTCGGCCGCTTGCCGGTGATGCCGGCCAGGATCGCGGCCGTGCGTTCGAGATCCTCGCGAAAGCCCTGCTGGCCGAGATCCGGCAACAGCCGGTGGTCGTAGCCGTGGCTGCCGATCTCGTGGCCGGCCCGGTCGATCTCGCGGATCAGCTCGGGCAGGCGCTCGGCGATCCAACCGAGGCAGAAGAACGTCGCCTTCGCACCGCGCTTGTCGAACAGGTCCAGCAACCGGCGCGTCGCGTCCCCGCAGCGCAGTTCGAACTTCTGCCAGTCGGAGCGGTCGATCAGGTGGGCCATGTTCAGCACCTGGAACCAGTCCTCGACGTCGACGGACAGCGCGTGCACGTGACTCATCGAAGCACCTCGCGAGCGGCCGGCAACAGATCCTGCAGGAACGCGCGGCAGCGGGCGACGGCCGCCGCCTCCGGTTCCCCCCGGTAGATCGGCGATTCGACGCGCAGCAGAAAGCCCGACTCGTTGCGGCGCAGCAGCGCGCGCGGCAGGTGGTAGAAGGCGAACTGCCAGTAGTCGCCCGAGCACCAGTCTCGCGTACCGAAC